>CAZFAR010000022.1:0-17114 GCA_964516825.1 uncultured Thermococci archaeon | reverse complement strand
CTCACCAGTCTTGGAAATGTTTCCGTGGTGAATTCAAAGGGTGGGTGTGCCCATCGAATACTCGGAGCACCCGGAGCGCTCGAGACTTCAAAAAGCTCTTGATGTGCTCTTACGTATTCTATGACCATGTTCCTTGTACATCCTAGAATCGAACCTAACCTTGTTCTGTTGAATGAACTATGAACTCTTGGAAAAGAAGCAACATACGTTACTGAATTTGGAAAAGAACTCACATTGGATACCGAGATAGCAAGATTACAGAAGCCCACTTTGCAGAACAAGAATGTTACACGTGTAACATGCAGAATGTCATGCATCTACATTAAAGTATTTATAAGAGATCACCAAAGAAAGAGAGGAGTTGAAAAAATGTTTGACACATTAGAGAAATGCTTACAGTCAAATCGTGCAGATGAGGCAGATCTTATACAGTTTCGCGGTCAGGGGAGGACGATAACGACCTGTGCAGTGAAGAACGGTGTAGTAGACCAGTTTTCTATCAGTTCCCTTTGTGGTGTCGGGGTCAGAGTTCTCATTGACAAGAAATCCTGGGGCTTCAGCTCCACCAATATCTCTGATGTCGAGCATGTCAGTGAAGCCCTCGAGAATGCGCTAACCTTGGCCAAGGCAGCTTCAAGACTGAAAAAAGAGAGAATGGAACTCGAATCTGTCAGAGAAGAAGCTGTGACTGTATCAGCGCCAGTCAAAAGATCTCTGCAATCTATTTCTGCTGAGGATATAGTATCGATACCTTTAGAAGCATGCAAAGGTGCAATGGAGGCTGGACAACAAGTTGCAGATGTTAGAGCTACCTACATTTCTGTAGAAGATCAGAAATACTTCTTAAGTTCAGAAGGAGTCCGCATTAACCAGAATCAAACACGGGTCATGCTTTTCGTGGATGTAATCGCCAAGAGCAACGATACAATCTGTCCTGCCTCAGAAAATCTGGGCCACACTGGCGGCCTGGAATTGTTTGATAAAACAACACCCCACGCCCTAGGAAAGAGAGTAGGACAGAAAGCAGTCAGACTCTTAACTGCAAGGGCGCCTCCTTCAGGAACCTTTACAGTTATCATTCATCCCACGTTGTGCGCCACCCTGCTGCATGAGGCTATTGGTCACCCATTGGAAGCAGATCTTGCCATGGCAGGAGGAGGATTTGGAACTCAGATTAATAGACTGGTCTCTTCCGAGCTGGTGACGATCTACGATGATGGCTCAATCCAGAATGGCCTGGGATACTTTCCTTACGATGATGAAGGCATCAAATGCACGAAAACTGTACTGATCGAAAAAGGGATACTAAAATCATTCATGCATGACAGGGAGAGTGCATTTCGTGCAGGCGTTCCTCCGACAGGGAATGCTCATGCCTGGGATTACAGTGTAGAGCCTTTGATCAGGCAGACCAACATTGGAATAGAGGCAGGTGACTGTACTCAGGAAGAAATGGTTCAAGAGGTGAAAGAAGGTCTCTTCCTTGAGGGAACCTTTGGCGGACAGGCAGATTCTAATGCAGATTTCACTTTCGGATTTCAGAGCGCCCAAAAGATTGAGAACGGCGCATTCACAGAAGAATTCCGGGGTGCAAACGTGGCAGGAAATGCGATAGAAGTGTTCAAGACTATTGATGCAGTAGGTAAGGAAGCTGTTCTTCGTCCAGGAGCATGCGGGAAGTACCAGTTTGCTGTCCAAGGACGGATAGTACCTGCTATTCGTTGTACCATCATGGTAGGAGGAACAGGAGGTTAAACCATGGACGAATCCTGGACAGTACTGAGGGATCTGGCTCAGAAAGCTCTGAAAGCGCTTGAGAAACCTGCAGAAGGAGAAGCATTTTTTACTGCTACTCAAACGACTGAGGTAGCTATCAGGAATTCTGAAATTCTCACACAGAACAGATTGAATGACGCTGGTGTTGGATTCAGAGTTTTCAAGGACGGTAAGACAGGGTTTGCCTGCACTAACGCGTTAAATGAAAATGCAATAATAAAAACAGCAGAAAGAGCACTGGCCATAGCCAGGGTGAGCTCTAAAGTTCCTGAGTATGCACTCCCTCTTTCTGGAAAGCTCTCTCAGAAGACTTTCTACGATCGCCGTGTAGCATGCATGCCTGTAGAAGATGTGGTGGACATGGCAAAACGGGTAATAACTGCTGCAGAAGACACTGATCCACGGGTTACAGCCAAGTCTGGACGTGTCATATTCCAAACTGGCTGGAGAGGAATCATCAACACCCAGGGTCTAGACTGCGAAGAACAGGGAACGAAAGCAGCAATCATTCTGGGAGGTGTTGGTAATTTCAATGGGGAGGTAACTGGAGTGTGCTCTGATTCTGTATTCAGCCGCACTGCAGATGTATCACCAGAAGCTGTGGGAGAATCAGTGGGAGAAAAGGTTGTGCACATGTTCAATCCCCACCCGGTGAAAACGTTTAAGGGAACTGTCATCTTTGGACCTGAAGCTGTTTCGTATCAACTGACCGATGTTCTCATTGATGCCTTAAAGGGAGAATCAGTCATGGCAAAGAGATCATTCTGGACAGAAAAAATCGGGCAAAAGGTAGCATTTGACATGACAGTCAGAGACAATGGCATTCTGGAGAATGGATTCTCCTCTCACAGATTCGATGACGAAGGATTCCCCTCCCAGGACACACTTGTGCTGCAGAATGGTGTACTGAAGAGCTACCTCCACTGTGCTCTCACTGCGAATGCTCTGCACCAGGAAAACACAGGAAATGCTTCCCGATCCCCTGGCGGATTCGATTTGACCCGCAACATCATTGGCAGCGGATACAGGACACAACCTGAAGTCTACCTCTCGAATCTGGTAATTGACCCGGGAAGCAGAACGAGAGAGGAACTCATAGCAGAAGTTGAAAAGGGGGTCCTTGTCGAATCCATGGATGGCTTTGCGCAGCAGGGCTCCGGATTGGTGAGTGCACGGCTCAGTCAGGCTTTTTTCATCAAGAATGGAGAAATAAAGTATCCTTTAAAGAGCGGAATGGTTTCAGGCATTGCCTTCGACTGGTTCAATCGCATTTCTGGAGTAGGTGATGATGCAAAGAAATTCGAATATGCAGTAGTACCATCGCTGAGAGTGGAGGACGTCACCATTGTTGGTGAATAGCAGTTCATTCTACCTTTACTACGGAGAAGATGCCTTCAGATGTTGCAGATCTTCCTGATAATCTGTCTGTTATGGTAATCCTCACAGTATATACCCCTTCTTCAAGAACACTAGTGTCTATCCAGAACGTGAACCATATGTATACTGGTTTCTTTGAGGAAGGCATGTCCATGCGCTGTGTCCCCTCGCGAATGAGATTACCCTGCTCATCGTACAGTTCCATTCGAGAATCAAATGATATCACGTACAGGTAGTCTTCTTCCTTGTAGCGAAATTTGAATCCTTCAAGATACATCCATACTGTTTCTCCCTTTATGTAGGTGGGATCAGGTTTCGGCTCATAGGATCTGTCAGCAGGTTCATTCACGCAGAATGTGATATCTGTGAGCATGAACTTCTCCTGTGTCAAACATCCACAAGAGACAGCCACCATGACTGCTGCAAGAATCCATCTTCTCATGAGGGTTCTATCTCTCTTGATATATTAAGGTTTTGTTCAAAGATGTATCCAAGTTACCTGAATTTAATGATACCCATCTACTGAATACAGTCATCCTTCAGCTCTGTTACACGTGTAACATTCCAGGCTTTTTCTCCCTATCTACATGTCATCAGGAAGGAGAAGCAGAATAATACGAGAGTGCGGACAGATGACAGTCCTTTACCAGAAAACTTTTGAAAAGTCCTTCAAGACTCTTTAGGATATCTTGAAAATCAGAAAATCGCTCTTGTCTTTGAGTTTTCTAATCCAAAAGAATAAAAGAAAAAAGAAAATCAATCTAACCTAGGACGCTGGCATCCTCTTTGGCACTGAAACCTCTTCAATTCTCCATTCCTACCTGCAGTCTCTTGATCTGCTCCTCCAGGTTCTGGACGATGGCTGAATTATCGTAGTACGACATCATGCCGTTGCAATCAGGGCACTTGAAATCAGTCTCAGAAGCTGCGTCAAAAACCACTTTCTCACATCCATTACCGCAGCTGAAAAACATGTTGCTGCGTTCATACTCCAATTTCTGGAGCAGCTTCTGTAAATAGTCCCTTTCCACATTCTTCATAATCTCGGAAGCCTTGTTCAGATCCATCCTCCAGTAGTAGATGTACCACCCTGTTTTCTTGTCTCTGGTTCTTCTGTAGGAAGCAAGCCGATTATCGTAGAGGCGATACAATACCTTTCTCACCGTGTTTACACGGATGCCGGTCTCCTTCGCGATTTCTTCATCTGTATATTCATTGTCGTAAATGGTGGAGGCAACTTCAACTCCACCTTCACCAAGCAGCTCTTCGAGAAATTCAAAGATGACTGCGCTCACATCCTTCATGTGATTCACCGTTTTCACTTGTATGTACGTGCAAGTCTAGCTTTAAATAATTTTTGCTTTCCTTTTTTGATTAGCAATACTGTTAAACAACTTATTTCTCTTACTTGGTACAATTTTCAGGCTACCATCAAAATCTTTCTGGAATTGTGACCCCTGAAAATATCTGTCAAGGAACAAGGCGAGAGCAGCCACTTCAGAATGCGGCTGGTTTGTCACTGAAATATTGTAGTCTGCTCTCTCAAGAACTTCACGCGGAACTTTTTCAGCTCCAACTACCACCAAGATATGATCTTTCTTACGAATTTCCAGTATCTCTTCTTCCAGGGGGAGACCATACATTGTTAGATGGACAATGGCCCCTTCCCACATTTTCAAAACCGTTCTCCAAGGCTTGAAAGTCAGAGAAAAGTCTCCTCCCCACTGTCCTACAATGTGGTCAACTGTTTCTTTGAGCCTTTGATCCGGTCTATCCACAATGATATTATCTGCCCCAAATGCCCTGGCCACGAGGCAAACGTGAGTGGTAATTCGTTTATCTCTCTGGGGGCGGTGACCCATTCGAAGCACGGTTATCATCAATCAAGAGAAGAAGAGAGAATTTTTAACCTTTGCTGTCAGGTAGTCAGAAAGCTATCAAGAAAAATTGTTACACGTGTAACAGAGACGCATAGAATGTAACCTACTGGAAGCTCACACGGTTGTGCATGAGTCATTCTTTCACTTTTCTGAATTTTGCTACAAAAAATCCATTAGTACAGTTATGAAAAGGATAAATCCGAATAGTCTTTCTCAAACTTTCATCATATTCTCTCTCTTTCCATGAGGTCAACCCATGAATATATGCGAGATGATCTATGGAAATCTGTTCCAATTCGCAATCCCCCTTTCGCACTACATAGTCTACTACTTCTTCGTTCTCTTCTGGAGCAAAGGTACAGGTAGAATACACTAATACTCCTCCCTTCTTCAATAGGTTTATCCCATTCAATACGAGCTGCTTCTGAGTCCTGGATAGCATTTTGATTCTCTTCAGACTCCACAGCTTCACAGTCTTGTGGATTTTCCCCACTATTCCCTCTCCTGAGCAGGGAGCGTCCACCAGAACCCTGTCAGCCTGCTTATTGAAACGCAGCTTCTTTCCATCTCTGCACATGATTTTGCAGTTCTCAATGTTGAATCGCTTCAAATTGTGTTCCAACCTCCTTATTCTCTTATGGCTGGAATCATTGGCAATGACAAATTTTGCTGTTCGCACTAAATGCAGAGTCTTTGAACCTGGAGCTGCGCACAGATCAACAACAAGATCTGTGGATTGAGCATCCAGAGCCAGAACAGGCACCACTGAAGCAGGGTCCTGTACAAAAACAGAACAGTAGAACTGATCCTGAACTATCCTGGGTTCATCTATAAAGAAGCAGTTTTTTGCCCAGGATACTGGCTCTAATTTGAATTTTCTCACGATCTCTTCCTCATCCTTCAGTATGTGAACAGATTTTCTGGGATATTTTTCGTATATAGAATTGTCAAGTCCCAGTTCTCTCATCCGGTCCAGAAGAGCTGGCGGGAACATCAGACTCTCTTGATTTGAATGCACTTAAAAGAGTTGTGGAACCTGATAGAAGAATAAGAGACTCATCAAAGCTATTACTGCTTCTGACGCAATCTCTCAAATTATTACAATAATAATGGTTTAAAGATAAAGGAAAAAATGCAGTCCCAGCATACAGTTCCCCAGTCTTTTAACAACATTGGTAACCGAAACCTTTATATACTATTGATTATCAATAGGATGCAGACCAGACGAACCAACATGTAGGAGGTGGTTGAACTGAGAATGATTGCACTGTTAGCATTGTGCGTGCTCAGCCTTCAGGTGCTTTCGTTCGGACATGCAGAAGCACCGGACGGACCGAAAACAGAGCTGCCTTTGCTTTTGCGTCCCAACCTGAGGATAGATCCCGGAGCTGTGATAATGGTGGGTAGAAATGCAGACCAGGCAGACGTGGCCGCATCTACCTTTGCCAGACTGGGAATACAATCATGGATCAATGAGAGTTTGTGGAGAATACCTTTTGTGCGCCCAGATTTGAAGCTGTACTTTGCAGGGATTAACGGCATTGCCTTGAGCTCATTGAAGGTCTGCGATGTGAATCTGGAGAATGCACGGGATGCAAATCGAGGCTTTTTCCTCGTTTCGGTCGGAGGCCCTGAAGCGAACCTGACGACCAGGAAAATCAATATGGAACTCCCTGTTCGATTCCTGAAAGATTATCAAAAGAACTGGGCAGTAACTACTTTCGTGGAAGGAATTCCAGAGCAGTATTCAGGTGATGAGTATGGAATAATCGCCTTCTTACCAGGTCAATCCCTGCTCAATGGTGAAACCCTAGGAGAAGTGACCAACGGACACAAGAAGTTGGGCACATTGGTGGTGGCGGGAAATGGCAGAGAAGGTACTCTGGCAGCAGCGATGTGTTTGAGAGACATTCTGAATGGAACCAGTGTAAGAGGCAGACAGTTGCTCCGCGAACTGGACAAGGTGCTCATCTGGATGATTTCAGGAGAAGAACAGCTTCTCCATCCCGTAGTAGTTATTGTCAAGTATACAGGGGAAGGTACTGCAGAAATTGTAGATATCTTCCTCTTTTAGTTTTTTTTAGTTTTTCCTAGTTTTATTGAAGTGAGACATGCTGTAAAATGTGATTTTCTTGCTCTTCTCATGATTTTCCTTAAATCTGTTCCTTTTCTATGACCATCAGAATCCATAATAATGCAACAATCTTGCCCTCACTTTCGTCAAAATGATAATATTCTGGACTTGAGCTTCATAGAAAGTTGATAGTGTTGATTTTTTTCAGTCTTCCTATGAATGGTTCTGCCACAAAATAGAAGATTACAGCATTGCTTCCTAAATGCACCCAGCCAAAAGGGTAGTATGCAGGAGGCACAAATAATCCGTACTGCTGGATGAGTGCCATCCTTATTGAGTATCCAAAGAGCAAACACATGCTAGTGATTACAGTAAATAGATCGAAAACTACTGTAGCTGTCACTCCTACTACAGCATAGGAGAATGAATTTTTGAGATATGGCTCTGCTATCTTCACTAGGACTGCTACGAGCACAAACCCTGCAGACACACAGAAGGTCCACGGTCCAAATCCGATAAAAAAATCGGCTGCTGCATTTCCTAAAAAAGCCACAATTATGCCAGTTCTCAGCCCATACACTAGAGTAACAGTTGCAATCCACAGAGTGAGGAGTTCCACGTTAGGTATGGATGCGAGAACAATCTTGATGACTGCAGCTAGGGCAATGAAGACTGCAGTTCTGGTCAGAAACTTTCCAGTTTCCATACAATTTCGTCCCCATTCTGCACGATATAATCTCCAGCTCCTACTGGCGCTAGCTCACCGTTAATGTAGTACATCCAGTACTTGCTGGCAGAGGGATCCTGGGAAACTCCATTGATGGAGGTGACTAATCCGCCTTCTTCTTCAAAGGGGACCTTGCATGCTGTCATCAAGTCGAATACAGTAGATCCTGCAGACAGTACTGTCTCACATTCTATGCCACTATTCTCGATGATCAGTGTAGCCTTAATTTCGCCTTGGCCATAGTCTCTGGTAGCGCCAATGAGTATGGCAACAACTATGACAACAGCCATAATTCCGGCAACAATGAATTTGTTTCTGTTCATGTTGGATGGATTGACCATCCATCTTATAAAGGTTTCGGTTGAAGGGTTGGTGTTGAGTCAATCAGAAGATGTTTCAGCAGCTGAGGGACTGCATGTCTTTTGTTACATCTCTAAGAACCTTTTCCTCGTCTTTCTGAACGCTAATACACAGTTTCTCTAATTCTTGCGTATCTTATAGTGGGACCCAGCAGAAGAGATCTTGATGTCACCTGCTGTTTGAAAAGTTCTCACGCAGGCTAGAACACATCAATAAGAGATGGAAGCTACACAGGGCCATGACCAACTATAACCAGAGTACCGCCACCTTTTAATAGATTCAAATGAATACAAACCATGGATAGAGAACCTATTCTCTCTTCCTTTCATCCAGCAGTGAAAACCTGGTTTACTGAGAAGTTCCAGTTCCTCACCGAACCCCAGAGACTTGCATTTCCTGCTATCAAGAATGGTGAAAGTGTATTGCTCTTCTCCCCCACAGGCACTGGGAAGACCTTAGCCGGATTCCTGGTTTCAATCGATCATCTCGTTCACCTGGCAGAATCAGAAAAACTGGAAAATACAGTCTACGTCATATATGTCTCTCCATTGAGAGCTTTGTCCAATGATATAAGGAAGAATCTAATGGTTCCGCTTGAAGATATAAAAAAGGAGGCTCCTTTTGCTAAAATACGTACACTCGTACGCACAGGCGATACATCTGCGTACAGGAGATCAGAAATGCTCAAGAAGACACCCCACATCCTGATTACAACCCCGGAAACTCTTCAGATCGTACTGAATGCCCCCAAGTTCAGAGAGAAATTAACTACTGTTGAATACGTCATCATTGATGAAATCCATGATTTGTGCGATTCAAAGAGAGGTGTCTCCCTGTCTCTATCTCTGGAACGACTACAATACCTGGCAGGGCCTTTCATACGGATTGGATTGTCTGCCACGCAGGCACCTGTAGAAGAAATTGCTCAGTTTCTCGTGGGTGCGAATCGAAATTTCCAGATATTGAGAGCAGAAAAAGAAAAGAAGTACGAGCTTACTATTGTAAAACCTGAAGCATTGTCATCTCTGTCTCTGGAAAAGGCTGTTGAAGAAACCTATGATATTCTGAAAGGCCTGATTGAGAGCCACAATGTTACCCTGGTTTTCTCCAATACCAGGTCAAGGACAGAGCGAATCGTCTACCAGTTGAAAAATCGAAATCTGTACTCTGTGGCAGCTCATCATGGGAGCATGGGCAGGGAAGCTCGACATGAGATAGAGCATCTACTCAAGAAGGGACAGATAAAATCGGTCATCACCTCAACGTCTCTTGAACTTGGGATTGATATCGGGGATGTGGACTTGGTCGTCCAGCTGGGTTCTCCCAAACAGACAGCCAAACTCATGCAGCGGGTAGGCAGGGCAGGGCATGGACTGGATTCTGCCTCAAAAGGGGTCTTAATCCCCCAGGACAGGGATGAACTGGTCGATCTTTACATTCTGAAAGAGAAAGCCTTAACCTACGAATTGGAGCCAGTCCAGATCCCTCAGAACTGTCTAGATGTTTTAGCGCAGCATTTGATTGGCATGAGCATGGAAAAAGTGTGGGATACTCAAGAAGCTTTCCAGGTAGTGAGAAAATCATACTGTTACCGCACGCTGAGATACGAGGATTTCCTCAAGGTTCTGGAATACCTGGGTGGGTACTACGCCGATCTGGAAGAAAAACACATTCACAGAAAACTCTGGTTTGATGGCGCCAGATTTGGAAGGGTCAAACAGGCATACCTCTACTTTCAGAACTGTGGTACTATTCCTTCAGAAGCTACCTTCTTCGTAGTTTTAGATGGCATTCCACTGGGCACCCTGTCTGAGCATTTCGTGTCCCATCTCAAACCTAGAGATGTGTTTGTTCTGGGAGGGAGGTCTCTGGAATTTGTGAGAATTGAAAACATGAAAGTCTTGGTAAAGGATGCATTGGGTGGGAAGCCGACTGTTCCGTCCTGGAGAGGTGAAGCATTATCCCGCTCTTATGAATTTGCTTCTGATCTCTCCAATTTCAGGAGAAAAATAGGAGAAATGCAGGATACAAACGTGGATCCCGATATTCTCTCCTACTTTGAGGAGCAGAAGAAAGCAGCTGGATTCATTCCCACTGATAGAACCCTGTACATTGAAAAATACATAAACACTGAGAATCAGTACCATTTGATCTTCCACTTTCCTTTTGGCAGGAGGGTCAACGAAGCCCTGGCCAGGGCATACGGTCAGAAACTGAACTGCTTCACCTTTACTGCAACAGACAATGGTTTCATGCTGACCTCCAAGTCTGCTCTTCAATTCAGGAAAGATGTGCTGAAATCTCATGAGCTCCTGGACGTCTTGAAAGCATCTGTGTGGGATACAGAATTGTTCTGTCAGCGGTTCAGACACTGTGCTCAGAGAGGATTTCTCATCCTGAAGAACTACAAGGGGAAGATGATATCCCCCAGGACGCAGTACTTCAGGGTGCGTTCATTACTGAAAGAACTGCCTTTTGATTTCCCCCTTGTGAAGGAAACCTTTCATGAAGTTCTTTACTCTGCTCTCGACTCTGGACATGCACTGGAGGTCTTGCAGAAGATCGAGAAGGGTGAGGCAGAAATTGTTGTCTCCGATTATACGAGTATACCTTCACCCTTTGCCTTATCCATAGTGCTGACAGGAGCGCAGGACATTGTGACATTGAAGGACCGCAGCGAGTTTCTGCAGCACATGCAGAGAGCAGTAACAGACAGGATAATAGAAGCAAAGCCTGCTTTTGATCCTGAAGTGCTGAAAGAGTACTATTCCGGAAGGAAAAGAACAGTCTACGAGGGGACGGATAGAGAGATGGTACTGGATATACTGTACTGCAGACTGAAAACTGCCCACGAAATAGCTGAGGAACTGAGTACGGATAAAGAAGAAATTGAAAAGGTTCTGGATGATCTCATAGAGGAAAATCTCGTTTCATGCGGTTATTTCACTTCTCCTGAACTCGAGTACATGCTCGTAAAGGACAGGAGGTATCTTGAGTACGGGGAAGGATTTGAAGAGAGCACTGTGAGAGCTTTTCTGATGGAGAAGCATTTCACTTTTCAGAATGTCAGAGAGGTATTTTCCTCTTACGGGTACATGAAATCTCTGAGAGCAGTCTACGATCGTGTTGGGTTCTTCTCCCATGAATTGTTGAAGGTCAAAATTGGGGGGAGATTTGTCTACATTTTGCCGGAAGATGCTTCACTGTTCGTTTCTGCCTACAGGAAGGAACTCTCCCGGGAAGAAGCAGGTGTACTGGACTTCATTAGAAAGCATCCAGGATTGAAGAGGAGAGAGATCATAAGAGTGTGCCATCAGGATTTCTCGAAGCTGGAGGAAGCGCTGTACACGTACAGGGATGACCAGAATCGATTCTATATCCTGAATGCAGAAGTTTCAGATGCAGATGAGGCGAAGAAGGAAATTGTTTACAGATACGTGGCCTCCTGTGGACCTGTATCAAAGGAGGAGATCCTGTACTATACCAGATTCCAGAAAGAAGATGTGGACAAACTGCTGGCTGACTTCAAGAAGGTCAATATCTTCTCTCGCATTGTCCAGGAAATGTACTGCACTGAAGAGGACTACACTAATTTGGGAAGGGTGAGTAAGAGAGAAATCATCAAGATCATTGATCATCAAGATCCACTCTATGATAGAATACGCCATGAGGTCTCTTCTTGCTTGGGTGAGTCCTTTTTCCCTATCCTGAAAGATGGCGAACTTGTGGGAGGAATCCTCTACGAACTGAATGACAACTTTTGCATAGAAGAAATGAAGATAAAGGATTCAATTCCTGCAAGAGAGCTTTTCCGAGAGATTCAAAGGGTCTACCAGTTTTACCGATGGCATGGTGCCAGAAATATAGTTCTAGGACCTGAAAATCTCAAAAAAATCGCCAGAAGCCTGGGATATACTGTAGAAGATGACATACTTGTCGATGCCCCCTTGTATGAGGGTTCTCGGGAAGAGGTACATTTGACCCAGTTGAAGATTCAGTTTCTCTCAGAACCTGGATCCCTAGAGCAGGTCTTAAGATTGCCATTTCTGACTGCAGAAGCAGTAAGAAGGAGAATTAGAGAATCTGAAGACCTTTTGAAAAAGAAGACAGTGAATATCTCCTACAATGGTCGAAATTACATCTGTCTACCTGAGGACAGAGGAATGTACGAAAAAAATGATATTCAAAAACTGATAAGCCGGCTACTTGACTCTTTTCTCATCCTAAATCCCTTTCAGGTAAAAGAACTTGTCAGAGGAGAACTCTATGAAATTGAAAACATCCTTAACAGTATTTCGAAAAGAGTGTTCTACCAGGGAGAAATATACTATACAAGAGATGTAGACCTCATTTCTGATACAGAGGATATCACCATCATATTTCTGCCAGTGACTGATCTGTACATTACAGTCCACAATCAAGAATGGCTCTGTGAAGGAACTGCAATCCTGCTAAATGGGCTTCCAGCAGGATACTATACTCTAAAAGATAATCTGGCAGATTTGAATCTATTCAAAGAATTCAAGGACTTCTGGGGAAATATTCTGGTAAAACTGCCTTCAGAGAATATTTCGATATCTACAGTCAATGGGAGACCAGTAAAAGATACGCGGTTTGCTAGAGCGTTCTCCTGACCACGAACTGGATCATGATATCCAGCATTTCTCTGTATTTTTCTACTGTAAACATATTCAGGAATCCTCTTGCCTTTCCCAGATAATCCTCTGCCTGTCTTGTAGCTTCTTCTACTGCCCCACTTTCTCTGACTCTCTCTAACAAGTCACCTTCATACAGGCTATCTCCCAGAATCTCATACGCTTTGACAATCACAAAATTGGGTTTGCCCTTTATCACATCTGTCCCGATAGGTTTGCCAAACACTCCCTCCTTCCCAGTAATGTTCAAAACATCATCCCGTATCTGGAAGGCATATCCTAAATATTTGCCAAACAGTTTGGACTTTTCCAGTATCTCCTTGTCATCTGTTGCAGCAAGAGCGCCCAGGAAACTGGAAACCCGGAACTGATAGGAGGTCTTGTTCTCACAGATGCGCATGTATTCCTCCTCTGACAGCCGAGAAAAGTCAATATCCAATTTCTCTCCAAGAGAAATCATTCGGACCGCCAGAGCCAGTTCCTTCAGAGCTTCTGGCTTCACTTTTTCAGCAAAGATTTCTAGGGCTCTCCAGGTAATGTAGTTTGCAGTAATTAGCGCATTCTCTGTGCCGAACTTCATGTGAAGAGGAGTCTTCCCCCTTCTCAGAGGATCTCCATCAATCATGTCATCGTAAATGAGAGATACATTGTGGAGAATCTCCAGGGTCAATGCATAGGGAAGCACATCGTCCAGCGTTCCACCAAGTCCCTGGCAGGTCAGTATGCAGAGAATGGGTCTGGCTCTCTTTCCTCCTGCCTGGATGTGATAAAGCGTCAAATCTCTGATAGCAGGATCGTCTTCCTCGAATGCTTCCACCATCTTCTTGTTGATCAGCTCCATGTATTCATGGAAAACAGCTGGAATGTTCATCAGCACACCTTTTACTGCCTTCTCTTGGTAACGTGTTATATAGTTTTCGGTTTAGGCTGAGGTCAAGATTGAGATCGGGGCTAAAATTTGGATTGAGTTCTAAGGATTATCAAGTATTTGGACGTTCTGAACTATCTGGCTCACGAATCATCTTCTTGCTACGAATTCATAGAAGAAACAATAGAAACTGCATGTATAACGTTTGTCCCAATACTTTGTTAGAATTTCATGAGAGGAAAGGGCTGTTACACGTGTAACAAAAAGAGTTGAACTCAAATTGAAAATTGAGATTTGAAATCTAGAGGCCGTGAATGGGAAATATTCTGCTCTTGATTTCTTTGATCATCAGTCTTGCATAGTCTTTTCCTGTCTGTGATGTAGTATAGGAAGGTTCAAATGGAACATCTATCTTCTTTCCGAGAAAGATTGCCATAGCCATGGACCAGGCTTTTGGAACTACCTCCAGATTGTATCCTCCACCTCCTAAGACAAGAAACCTTTCATGTAGCTCCCATATCATTTCTACGACTTTCAGATAGCCACGAATGCTTAACCGTAGATCTGCCAATGGGTCATTCATGTTCGTATCCACTCCTAACTGGCAGACAACAACATCAGGCTGATAAGCTTCAACTAAGGGAGGAACTATCTCACTGAAGGATTCAATGTACACATCATCAGCAGTATACGGGTAGAAGGGCAGATTGACGCTGTATCCTTTCCCTTCATCCTCCCCCATCTCATTAGGAAATCCAGTTCCAGGAAAGAGAAACTGCCCTGATTCATGGAGAGAGATTGTCAGGACTTTATTCGTTCTGTAGAAGACCTCCTGGACACCATCTCCGTGATGAGCATCAATATCAATGTACGCTATTCTATCATATTTCTTCTGAAGTGTCACAATTCCCAGAGCTACATCATTGAAGATACAGAATCCTGAGGCATAAGAAGGGTGAGCATGATGCAGTCCTCCTGAAATGTTCACTGAAATACTCCTTTCAGAAAGATGCTCTGCAGCTGAAATGGAAGCTCCAGTATAGATCAGAGAACTCGAATACATGCCAGGAAACAACGGGTTATCACTGGTTCCAAGACCGTGCTCGAAGTCTGGAATCCCCTTGTCTGCCTTCTTGACTGCTGCAACGTAGTCTGATGTGTGTACCTGCAGCAATTCTTCATCTGTCGCATTCCTGGGTTCTGAAACATCGAACCCATCAAGAGTGCTCTTTACCTTGAGGGTATCGTAGGTCAACTTCAATCTGATAGGCTTCAAAGGATGCATGCCAGAAAAATCATATTTCATGAATTCATCAGTATAGAAAAAGGAAGGCTTCATGCTATGCGTCTCACAGCAAAGTTGATGATCTGCCTCGATATGAATCCCGGGAGGTAGTACATCATGGTGAGCACACTGTTTCTCTTGTACACGTATATATTATCTTTCTTGTACTGCTCCAGGAGAACGGAAGCCAAGACCTTCTGTTCCTCTCTCGTGTACGTGTCCAGGTCGAGTACATTATTGCCGACGTCGTTGATGATTTCAGCTTTCACTTCCCATAAGTAGTCTTCAGGGATCTGCATGAGGTCTTCATTTTCAATTCCAGGGTATTTTTTTCCCCTGATGCACAATTCAGCCTGCTCACCTGTGACGACGGTCTTTACGGACAGATCAAAGGTCTTGTCCAGGGCTTCCACATGGAAGGACTTATCAATAGGGATGGGATGAGCTGCATCGATCACCAGTTTAAAAGCAGAAGAGTCGATCAGTACGACACGATCGATAGTCATGCCAGTTTGATACTCTGCTATTGTTTTTGCGTTCTGAATACCTTCCTGTAACGTTACAGCTTTAACTAGAGAGTCCAGTATGGATACACCTCCCATTCTTAATGTATCAGTAGAACTCAAGGGATTCACTTTGATGAGACCCTGCGTGAGTCTGGCATTCCTGTAGAGAGCCAGACTGGCCACTTCCACTGTTCCAGGATCTCCCTTGGTTTCATCGAGAAAGAGATACAGAATCTTCTCATTGGCTAACTGAGAGATGCCTGAAGCTGTGAGATAGATGAATGAAAGCAAAAGGATGAGTGTGACTCCTAGAGCCAGGATGACTTTTCTGTTCACGATTCCTCGCCTCCGTATTTCGTTAGGTCTTTTACTTTTTCTGTAATTGGAGCCTTTCCTAATCTCTTTCCGCAGTGGGGACAGAATTTGGTCTTCATGGGGATTTCTGCTTCACAGTGAGGACAGATATACACTTTCTGGGGTTCTGCTTCAGGGACTATTACAGTAACGGGCTTCGTGATGAATCCTCCTGCAAGACCGCCAAATACTGCAAAGAAGAGCCATACTATCACTTCGTAGAATGAGAATTGGTGTTCCAGGGTGAGGACACTTTTTACCAGTTCAAGCAGAAAGATGGCAAAAGATCCAGAAAAAAAGGCAGATATACCTCCTCTGAAGGTACCTCGGGTAATGATTCCGGAAGCGAAACCGCCTGCACAGAGGGATATAACGTAGGAGTAGAGTGGTATGAAGTCGAGATATAAGAAGATGAGGACCAGGATACATGTCACGAGAAAACCGATAACCAATCCATTCAGGAAATCTGCTGCTTCTTTTCTCATGCTCATGAAACCACCTTTTTGCATTGGATTAATGGGTTTAAAAAGATTTTTCTTTTGAAAGGTTATTCAGGAATTGTTGCTGCATGTATGGAGTTTTGGAATTGAGAGTCTGCTATTGATGTAGACAGGTGACTCTGAGACTGGGAAAGGCTCCCTAGGAATTTGAGTAGAAAGCTTTTTATATTTGGGAGAGTTTTTCTAAGGAAGCGGAGGTTGCCGAGTTTGGAAAAGGCGCAAGGTTGAGGGCCTTGTTCCGTAGGGATCCGAGGGTTCAAATCCCTTCCTCCGCACTTGTAGCTACGGTTCAATTCTATCTTTCCTAAAGGCAAAAAATGACAAAATTAAAATGAAGAAAGGAAAGCTCCTGGAGGTATTGAGAATTGCTGTAATGTATGCTGTACCTGAATCATCCAGGAAAGGAATAGGTACAGGTACGTATGTGTGCCCCTCTTTATAAAGGGTGCCCCGAGTTTTCGATAGGCACACCCATCCTTTGAATTCACCACGGAAACATTTAAATACTCTGAAAAAGAAGGTTTTGTGAGCGCTGTTTCAAAGGTCATACTCGTAAAATGAGGATTGAAAGCAGAATGAAGACCGAAGAGTTCAGAGAAAAATACCCACAGTTTCAAAGGTCATACTCGTAAAATGAGGATTGAAAGCTCTACGGAGTAACATCTGTTACCTACCCTGACCTAAGTTTCAAAGGTCATACTCGTAAAATGAGGATTGAAAGATACTTCTTCCTTACTTGACAACTCTTCTTC
>CAZFAR010000021.1:15724-17131 GCA_964516825.1 uncultured Thermococci archaeon | reverse complement strand
TATCAGCACCTCAACTGGAAGAGGTTCAATGGAATCAAGGGAAAGTTCTAAGAGAAGTTCTAAGAGAAGAAGTTCTAAGAGAAGAAGTTCTAAGAGATGTAACATTTTCTTGTGCGAATACAGAGGCCTTGGCAATTGTGATGATCTTTACACTGAAGATATCCTTTGGATCTTGGACAGTTCTTTTTCTCATAACCTCATTCATGTCTTTCGCTTTTCGAATCTTTGCTGTACAACCTTTCGAGAATTTGATCATTCTATAGAACATCCAGATGAACAAATTGACGACAAATGACCTCTTATGACTTTCATACAGGAGCCGAAATGAAGAAGATTCGCTAAATCTTTTAAGTCCAAGACAGCTAGACCATGCATGATCCATGAACTCTTCAGTTATGCCACAGACTCTAATGTGTTCATTATTGAAGATGAAGAAACAATCATGATTGATTCAGGCAAGGGAACAACTGACTGGGTACTCAGAGCAGTACGTGAAAAAGGATTAACCATTGATATTATTATCAATACGCACTGCCACGTAGATCATATCGGTGGAAACCGCCAATTTCCTGCAGCCAAAATCTATGCGCATAAATTGGATGCTCCCGATATTGAAACAGGTTCTCAGAAAACATTGTGGCATTGGGAATTCAGAGAACCCCTAGCATTTCCTGTAGCCAGAAAATTGAGGGAAGGAGACGTCATTAACTCTGGAACCTGTCAGCTGGAAGTAATTCACACGCCTGGGCACACTGAAGGGAGCATGTCTCTGTACGAACCAGAAAAAAAGATATTGTTTACAGGTGACTGTGTCTTTGACATGGGTATTGGAAGGATGGATCTTCCAACAGGAAATTCCAGACAGATGAAACAATCTCTTGAAAAATTGCTGGAACTGGGCATTGAGAAGTTCTATGGTGGTCACGGAGGCATTGGTACAAAGGACAGCATAGCAGCTGGACTTCAATTCTATTTCTAGAATTTTAGATACTGAATTCTTTCTATTCTTGGATGAGGCTGTTTCCAGTTAAAGAATCTTTGAGATTATTCTTAGACGAAACTGTATACCTAACCCTTCTTTCACCTACTCACTCGAGTTTGATCCCCAGTACTCCTCCCTTATCAGTACTTCCTGTAGATTCTGGATAGCCAGGTTCTAGGTTCCTTGATAAAAAGAGGGAGTAGAATAAACACACACAGTAGGTCGTCCAGCCGCTTAGATGGGAATTTCATGTTCTTCACCTTTTCT
Source organism: uncultured Thermococci archaeon (assembly GCA_964516825.1). Classification (GTDB taxonomy): domain Archaea; phylum Methanobacteriota_B; class Thermococci; order Methanofastidiosales; family SZ-28-30; genus SZ-28-30. Next base: position 15,882 of record CAZFAR010000021.1, on the reverse strand, counting down.
CCTTTTCCTTTTTATCACCAGTTCAGCCTCTTCTACGATCAGATAGAATAGGCATAAAAGGAATTCTACTTCAAACAATATAAACCTTTGTATCACAGCCAAGGCTTCTGCAAATGTGTGAAAAATATTATTCGCCAAAATTCGTCAAAATTCATGAT
>CAZFAR010000021.1:0-15624 GCA_964516825.1 uncultured Thermococci archaeon | reverse complement strand
ATCACTCTCAGTATATGTATCCTATTCCCGGAGTAATGCGGACTAGACGGATACTTCAACAGTGATCTCAGGCATCTGGACCAATCCATCAGAATTTGAATCCGTCCAGCGCAACAGTAACAGGTTAGCATCTGGATATGACTGCCAGTTTGCTGGATCTCCCATGAATACAGAGCCTGCATATGATCCCCGCCAGCCGTATCCCCAGACCAATAATACATTTCTCGAGCTCTGATCACCCAAATATACGATACAGATATCCTCACCAGGGTAATGGGTCAAATCCAGGTAGATTGATTCACCCTCACAGAATATCTCAAAGCTCACTCCTGCATTATACGTGTAGGTAATCCCAAAGATGTCACCAAATTCCACAGCTATTGGATTGATCGCCGGACCACCCACAGGTATTAAATTCCCTGTATTATGTTCTGCTACAGTCAGAATTGTGTGGGTCCTTCCTTCAGGATTCTCTGTAACACCACCTACAGAGAGGCCGTAAGCGATCTTCCCTGTTCCCAAAACATCGGTACAGTAGGCATCATTTCCCACTACAAAGAAGGAGTTCGTCCCGAAATACCCTGGATATCCAGAGAATGCCAGTTCTGGCTGCTGGACTACAGCGCGTATTCCAATATCCCAGGGATTTCCCTCCTGTGACAGATTGTACCAGGTAGAGCCATCAGAACTGTAGTAGGAGCTTCCACTGATCGGAGTATAGTAATCAAATGGCACTGGCCACTGAAATCCAGGTGTATTGAATCGCACTACCACAATGAAGTCATTTCCAGCAATAATTGCAGGTTTTGTCGTGAGCTCCACAGAGTAGTATCCTGATTTGGTCACAGTTCCTGATTGAGATGCAAGTAATCCACTGAAGGCGTAAGGTCTGCTTCCCGTTATTGTGTCATATATGCGAATTTCGTAGTTCAATGTAGTACTCACAGCCCAGAATTCCACATTCTCAAGGATTCCAGTAGCAGTGGGTATGAATCGCACTGCGCCCCAGGTGTCGTACGGATTGGAATAGAACGAACCCTGCCATCCACCTTCATCGTAGTAGTACAGCTTCTCCCTGTAATCGAATCCTTTGGTACATGAGAATGCTGATACGTAATCGCAGATATTGGCAGAACCATAAGCAATCTTAAAGTATCCACCTTCGCCCCAACTTGTTCCCCAGCTGTTCTTGCAGATCCAGGCACCACTCCCGTGGGAATGAGGGAGAGAATCATCCCATCCTACAATGAGGACTGCATGGTTCACACTTGCACTAGTCCAATACTCGAAAACGCCTCCTGTATAGGAAGAAAACCCAGGAGCTGAAGCATTCATGGATACAAAAAGAGGCCCATAATCTAATAGTGCCTGTTGAACTATATTTACCTTGGAAGGATCTTCACTATCCAAGTTTGTTCCAATGATTCTCCATCCACACAGCTTCCTCAATATAGTACAATCCGCGCAGGGAGTCCCATCAGTAGCATCGTAGGGGGCACAGCTCTCCAGAGCTGCTCCATACTGGGTCAGGTAGTTTGCCACAATGAAATCATCACCACCGCTGCAGCCCGCATTAAAGACGTTGCACGAGAGCACATTTTCTTCAGACAGATCATACACTGGCCCTCCCTCGATGAGTACTCTGGATTCTGTCATTCCTACACCAGCAAAACACCAGCAGCTTCCGCAGAGCCCCTGATTCTTGGGAGGCGTTACCATTCCCAGAGTTCTGTAGTCATAGGCAGGAGGCTGTCCCAATTTCGAAGATTCTTGCAAAGCTGAAAGATGGCTCAAATCGATGCGTGGTGGGACATATCGTAAAAGGGCTGCCAATTCAGCCGGAGACAACTGCTGAACCCAGGTTTCTCCGACCGTGTAGGTGTATCCATTCAGGGCGATCATCTGCCTGATTTCTTCGAGAGTCATGGGCACAATGACCGGTGGAGGCACCGGTGGACTTTCAGGAGCTACAAAGACTGAAGGCACAGAATCTCCTCTCACAAGAAAGGCAGAAAAGAGAGATAAACTGACAACCAAAGAGATGAAACAACCACCAATTTTCCTGTATACATCTTCTTTCATATTCTCACTTCCTCTTCCTTTTTGCTTACATTTACGTATCTGAGTACAGAATATATTTCACCAAGAATATATAAACCTTTTTATCGCTTCTTGCGAGTGGAAAAATGTCTACTATGGGTCTTCCTTTAGAAAGCCCGCAAAATCACTGGCTTAATGTAACACAATCTATAATGAACCCAGTATCCGGGATTTATGCACTCGCCGATCATACCATTTGGGAGAAAAAATTTCCACATCACAACAGAGAAACTCTGAGAAGGATACAGGAATGCCTTTGCTGTCCTTGGAGACCGTCACTCTATGGGAGATAATTTGAGAGATGGAAAATAGGAAGTGACGGTCATAGTTATTTCGCATTCTTTCTTTATAAACTTATCATAGCCGTGGCCTTGTTACACGTGTAACATCTCCAATTCCAGGCATGATAATCTTGGGCTTTTCGTTGTGTGCAGTATTTTCTATCCTCTGTAGCACATTTCATGTACATAGTCAGCCAGGATGCATATTCCAAGTAAAACAAAGGCAAGATAGGGAAGTAGCCACAAGGGCTGTGTTCTTTTTTCTCCCAATCGCCAGAAAGCTACCAAAACTAAAATGACAAAAAAAACAAATCTTTCCTGCGCACCCCTACAACTTTGATCATAAATGCAGATAAATATCACAACAAAAATGATAGATAGTAATACAGCTGTCAGTTTTTCTCTTTTTTTCAGTCCTATCTTGATCTTGTCTATTAAGCTCATTATTGTTCCCTGTTCCTATATGCTGGGTCTTGGAACTCTTCTACCAAGTCTCTCCAGTCACCTCCGATGCCTTGACTCACACGCAAAACAATCACCAATGTCATACAAACCCATTATTCTTCTCATTTCTACCATTTCCTTTTTTCTCTCACTTTGTGTTTCTTATTATTTGCATCCTTTTTGCATGCGTTCCTCCTACTACGGAATTGCACATCAAGAATCGATCTATATAGACCTTTCGACCCAATTACATACCAACTTGTAGAAATCTGCGTTCTCCAAGTCTGATTATCCTGCTCTCCTTCTCAACTGTGTATTTGTGGAGGTAAGGTTCTTCAAGACTGATTCAAATGTTTCATCTGGTAGTAGAAGTTTGCTCAGAAATATCCCTGTTCTTCCTACCTTGTCTCTTCTCTGGAGCACTTTAACCCGTTCTGACACAATGTCAATAGAGACGTTCAGCTTCTTTGCAATCTCATGTTCTCTTCCGCAGACAGACAGTTCATTGTGCCCCTTTCCCGTGGGTTCAATGTAGACCAGCCTCTTGTCAACTCCAGGAACCCTTTCATTCTTGAAAAGATCATCCAGCATCAGAAACCCACCAAACCGATAAAATTCTTTCTCCAGCCTGGTCGGCTCCACCATGGGGAAAGTGACAGTGACATCTGGCAGTTCTATCAACCCTTTGATCAAATGCCAGGGAGTGGCCTGCGTCAGCCGCCTTTCCAGAATTTTGAACCCTCCGAGACAGATTTCCAGAAGACAGGAGGGAACAACATATGGTATGACAATATCAATATCTGAATCCTTGTGGACATCGCCTCTGGCCAGACTGCCGTACACAAGGGGAGAGAATTCTCTGAGCACTTCCATGGTCTCAAGAGCTTTTTCTCTCAATGAGTGCAGTAATATCCAGTGAGATTCCTCGTAAGTCACCTCATGCACGTGGAATCTCTTTGGTTTGCTTTTCATTTCACCACTTCGGAAATCCATTGAAAGAAAGGCTGGAATCCTTTCCCAAGAGGAATCTCCACGATGTCAGGTACCTCGTAAGAGTGAAGCTTTCTTACTTCTTCGATCACAATGGCTACTTTTCGCTTCTCAGTCTTCAGGAATGCACCATATTCTTCTGCTTTTTCCAGGTTTCCTTTCCAGATATACAGTGAGGAGATAGGAAATATATTGGCACAAGCAATTACCCGATTCTGTAACAAGGCCCTGGATAGGGTCTGCGCTTCTTCCTTGGAGCCACAGGTGAAGTATACAAAAGAGTACTCCATGAGAACAAGGAGAAATCCCTGTATATAAAGATTTTCTCACGTTTGGTAGATAGGAGAAGATTCTAGGGAAATGCCATGATTCACTAAAATCAAGCAGTGTGGTTCAGTCTACTTTCAGGAGAGACCAAACGAGCAATTGCTTACCATTCCTGCATATTCTATCTTTAGAGCATGAATAAAACCCTATTTTTTTAGGTACCGATCAAACCAGCGTTTCATGTGGGTCAAGCGGGCAATACGCCGATCTGTACGTCCTTCTCTCGAAAGACCGTGAGGCTCCTCAGGGAATAGGACAAGCTCCGTGTCTACTCCCAACCGCTTCAATGCGACAAAGACTTGCTCACCCTGCTCAGGATCTGCACGCATATCATTTTCGCTGTGAGTAACCAACGTAGGTGTCTTGACATTCTCTATATACTTTAAAGGAGACTGCCTCCACCAATTCTCAACATTTCTCCAGGGAGGTTCATTGCCAAATTCATCCTGGAAGGACCAGTTCATATCACTTGAGCCATACATACTGATCCAGTTGCTCACACATCTTTGAGTGACTGCTGCTTTGAACCGATTCGTGTGCGAGATGATCCAGTTAGTCATGTATCCTCCATAACTTCCACCTGTAACCCCCATTCTCTCTCTGTCAATGTACGGTCTCTTTTCCACGTAATCCACCCAGGCCATTATATCCGCATAATCTTTTGTGCCCCAGTTGTTCCAGATTGCTTTTGAGTGTTCCTCACCGTACCCTTTCGAACCGCGGGGATTGCAGAAGTAGACCACATACCCATTGGCAGCAAAGTAGTAGAACTCATGCATGAAGAAGTTGCCGTACTGTATTCTGGGACCACCGTGAATCTCCAGAATAGAGGGATACTTCCGGGACTCATCAAATTCAGGAGGTTTAATGATCCAGCCCTGCAAATCATTGTTATCAGGCCCTTTGAACCAGATCTCCTCCACATCTCCCAGGTCCAACCCCTGTAAGAGCTCCTCATTCACATGGGTAACCTTCTTTGACATACCAGTATTCATGTCATGAATCCAGACCTCTCCGGGTTCACTCATATCTGCATGAATATATGCCACAATCTTCTGTCCCCTATCGAAGGTAAATGCTCCCGCAACGCCCTTGTCATCAATTACTGGGGTCAGATTACCTGAAACTGATACTGATCTTAAGACAGTATTGCCATGATGGGAAACCTGGAAGTAGATCATTTCTGAATCACGAGACCAGGCGGGAGGTATCATAGGTAAGACACCTGGCAGATCGTTGATGGTTCCGCTGGATATGTTGAAATCAAAGTGTTCTGTCAGGTTCTGCGCTTTTCCAGAACCGTCTGACCGCACTACCCACAAGGACGTATGCTTCCAGGGGAGTCCCTTCCCTTCGCACCCAAAGTAGGCGACCCACTTCCCATCAGGAGAGTAACGGGGAGTTTCCTTAGGTCCTAGAGGTGTGTCAATCTTGCGGAAGGTACCTCCTGTCGCCTTTATGATGAACAGGTCTACAGCATCTGGATCTAGATCAGGATCTTTCTGGCGATTGGAACAGAAGACAATTTCTTTTCCATCAGGTGACCACGAAGGCTCTCTTTCATCATAGATTTCTGAATCTGTTAGTTGGACTGCCTCACCACAGTTTGCATCGATGACCCAGAGATGGTATCTCTCTTTAGGTAGAAATCCTTTGCCATCTTCCTTATAAAAGACACGGGTAATGTGACGGGAAACTACTCCCAGTTTCTTCTTTTCTTCATCTTCTTCCCGTTCAATTTCTTCTTTGTCTTTCTTACGGAAGGTACAGACCAGCTTTTTCCCATCTGGAGACCATGCATAGTTTTCGAATGTGCCTTTCAAATTGGTGAGCTTTCGTGCTTCTCCACCGTAAAGGGGGATGACGTAGATTTGAGGCTGCTTTTCATCATCTCTGTTAGAGAGAAAGGCAATATTCTTACCGTCAGGGGACCACCGCGGTACAGTATCTGACTGGTCGCCATGGGTAAACTGCTGGGTGTGCCCATTCTCTACAGGGGCAATCCATAGATTGGAGCACTTCTTCTCGGTTTTCCTGTCTACTCTCTGAACACAGAAGATGACGTGTAAGCCATCTGGAGAGATCTGACAATCAGATATGAGGTTAAAATTATACAGATCTTCTGCTGTTATGAAACGCTTCTCTTGCATAACCTTTTGAAAGAGTTCCCTGTTTTAAGGATTGTGCTGGTTCACTCATTTTGTTACACGTGTAACACAGATGAGACAAGAAGGAAACCTCCTCAATTAACACTATGAGAAACCTTATAACAGATTCTGACCAATCTAAACTATGAAGGACCTTGTGCAAAAGGAAATTAAAGAAAAAGCACAATCACTGTATAGTTACAAGGAAGAGATTGAGATCAATGCCATTCCTTTTAAAGGAGATTGGGGATTTTCAACAACAGTAGCCTTCAAGATAGCTGGAAAACAAAAAAAAGATTTCAGAACAGCATTAAAAGAAATTTCAGAAAACCTGGCATCTCATTTGGAGTTTGGAGATGAGATTTCTCGAATAGAATCTGTCAATGGGTACATCAACATCTATGTGAATGCCAATACATACGCCTGTAACCTCATTAAAACTATCTGCAGAGGAGATTACGGAAAAGGGAGTAGAAAAGGAGACAAAATCATGGTAGAATACTCCCAGCCAAATACGCACAAGGGATTCCATATCGGCCACTTGAGAAATGTCTGCCTCGGAGCATCTCTCATCAGTATTCTAAGATATGCAGGATATGAGGTAGTGTCTGCCAACCTGATCAATGATACAGGTTCCCATGTGGCACGTTGGCTGTGGTGTTATAAGAACTTCCACTCAGGGGAGGAACCTCCTGAAAAGCGGGGTATATGGCTGGAAGACATCTATGTTGAAGCTACTAACCGGTTACAGGAGCATCCAGAACACGAAAAGGATGTGAAACAGATACTGCAGAAATTGGAACAGAAAGATGAAGAAATAACGGAATTGTGGGAGAAGAGTAAGAAGTGGTCTATGGAGGAATTCCTGAGAATATATGAGGAACTGGAAGTGGATTTTGATGTGTACTTCTATGATTCTGATCTGTATGAAGAAGGAAAAGAGATCGTGCATGAGCTTCTGGAACTGGGAATTGCTGAAGAGAGTGAGGGGGCAGTCATCGTGGATTTGGACAGGCAGATTGGAACTGATGATATCTATAAGACCTACGTGGCACTACGCTCTGATGGCACTGCTTTGTACCAGACTAAGGATTTCGCTCTAGCGAGGAGAAAATTCGAGGACTACGGTATAGATCGCTCCATCTACGTCGTAGCTTCTGAACAGAAGTTGCACTTCATGCAGGTATTCAAGACATTGGAACTGGCAGGGTTTGAAAAAGCCAGGAAATGCTACCATCTCTCCTACGAACTGGTCATGCTGAAAGGGGGGAAGATGTCATCCCGTCTGGGAAATATTGTCTTTTACGATGATCTTTATCAGGAAGTCTTTGAGGAAGCACTAAAAGAAGTGGAAAAAAGAGAAATCGTTCAGGAGAACAAGGAAGAAACTGCCAGTATTGTTGCATTGGGAGCACTGAAGTTTTCGATGCTGCGGAAAGACAGCAACAAGGTGATTGTCTTTGATCCAAAAGAGGCAGTAAGCTTTGAAGGACAGACTGGTGCATATATACAGTACGCTCATGCGAGGGCTTCACGTATTCTGGAAAAGGAGGAGCCTGATGTAACGCAGATAGAATTTGAAGAACTGACCAAGGAGGAGAGAAATCTCCTGGAATTGCTGGCAAGGTTTCCGGATGTTCTTGAAAAGGCTGCAGAAAGTTACAAGCCAAATATTGTGGCTAACAGTGTGTTTGATATAGCGAAAGCATTCAACGAATTCTATCATACCTGCCCTGTTTTGCAGGCGGAGGAGAAAACAAAGAAAGCTCGGCTAGCGTTGGTGCTAGCTACCAGAATTGTCCTGAGAAAAGGGTTGGAATTACTGGGAATTAAGGCTCCAGAGAGAATGTGAACAGCAATACTCAATGTTTGAAGATGAATTGGATTGTTACAGGATTCGCTAGTCTATTGATTAGTACTTGGGCATCTGCTGTTACACGTGTAACACAAATTGGAACAGGGAGTAAACCAGCCTTATGATGAGAGCGTTTCCCAGAGGAAAAGCCTTAATAAAGTGAAGATCATCAATTACTTCATACGTAAGTGCTCACATGGCAGCTCTATGAATCTCTGCTTAGAATTCGTCTAAAGAATCCACCCCATGTGTGCGGAAGTCGCCATGTGATATACTAGTACTCATCTTTGGAGTCACCGGTGATAGAAATGAACCTGTTGATCGTGGATAGTGACCTGAAAGTCAGCACACGACTGGAGGCCATCTTGAAGAGAAGTGGTTATCAGGTGAAGACTGCTCGCCATGGAAGGGAGGCGCTAGACCTTCTTCAGGATGAACACTTTGACGGTATTATTTCAGCTCTCTATATGCCAGAAATGGATGGCTTTCAACTGTGCAGAGCAGTGAAAGAAAAAGATAACCTGAAAGAGATTCCTTTTATCATCTTTACTGCCATTCCAGATGATGAGGATACTGCCTTCGCTCTCGATTTAGAAGCTGATCTCTTTCTCCAGATTTCTGAAGACCCTCAGGACTTACTCTCACACATTGAAAAGATTCTACAGAATCCACGAAAGCCCAGGAGAATGCTCGAAGAAGACATGTATTTGAGAAGACATGCTGAGAGACTCAAGAAGAAGCTTGACAACACAATGCAGGAAATGGAAAGAATTCGGAAAAGACTTTCTCAGTCTGAGATAAGGTACCAGAAGCTCTTTGAGGGGGCCCACGATGCTGCCTTCATTCTGGACACACGTGGCGTTCACCTAGAAGCCAATGAGAAGGCTTCAGCGCTCCTGGGGTACACACAGGAAGAATTCAGAGGGCTCTCCTTCAGGGACATTGTTGTTCCTTCAGCTATTCCAGATTCTGAGCTGAAGCTGGAGAAGCTGCTCAAGGCAGAAGATCTTCCCATTTATGAGAAGGAGTTCAGAACGAAAGATGGGAAAATAATCCCTGTAGAGATTTCAGCCTCTGGAATAAGGGATGAATCTGGTGACGTAGTCTTCATACAGAGTATTGTCAGAGATATAACAGAAAGGAAACAGGCAGAAGAGGCGCTTCAGAGAAGTGAAAAACAGTACAAAGATCTTTTCGAAAATTCTCCTATAGGAATCTATCGTACTACGCCTGAGGGACGCATCCTCATGGCAAATCCTGCAGCATTGCGCATGCTGGGGTTTTCATCTTTTGAGAAACTTGCTCAGCGAGATCTGGAGAAAGAAGGATACAAAGCAGGATATCCACGTTCACGCTTCAAGCAGCTCATAGAACGCGAAGGGCAGATCACTGGACTGGAATCTGCCTGGGTAAGAAAGGATGGAAGTGTTGTGTATTTCAGTGAGAATGCACAGGCTGTTCGCGACGATTCTGGCAGCATTTTATACTATGAAGGAACAGTAGAAGATATCACTGAGCGCAAACATGCTGAGGAGGAGCTCAAAAAGAGAGAGGAGCGATTTCGTGCTTTGATGCGAAACAGCTCAGATATTGTTTATGTTCTGAATTCTGAGGGCATCATACAATATGTGAGCCCAAATGTGCAGCAAGTACTCGGCTACAGTGACCAAATAGGACCTGAGGAGCATCTTGGAGTGCTTGATTTTGTTCATCCAGAAGATAAAGACAAGGCAGGAAAAGCGTTAACAGAATTAGTGGAAATACTGGACAGAACCTTGAGCTACGAATTCCGGATTCGTGACAGTAATGGATCATACCTGTGGGTGGAGGCATGGGGCAAGAACCTGCTACACGACCCAGCAGTGACAGGAATAGTTCTCAACATACGTGACATCACTGAACGGAAGCGAGCTGAGGAGATGCTGAAGTTTTCAGAAGAGAAATACCGGACTCTTGTGGAGAATCTGAATGTAGGGGTGTACAGGGTTACTCCTGGCAGAGATGGGCAGTTTGTCGATGTAAACCAGGCATTCGTCAAGATGCTGGGTTACAAGAATAAGGAAGAAGTCTTGAAGTTGAAGGTTTCAGACATCTACTGCAATCCGGAAGACAGGGTAGGGTTCAGTCAGAGGGTTTCATCTCAGGGCCTTTTGAGAAATGAGGAGCTGCACCTGAAGAGGAAAAATGGAACCTCCTTCATTGGAAGCGATTCCAGCACAACAGTCTATGATGCAGATGGCGCTATCTTGTGCTTCGACGGCATACTGGAGGATATCACTGAACGGAAGAGAGTGGAGGAAGAATTAGAGAAATACCGTCTCCATCTCGAGGAACTGGTGGAGGATCGCACTTCTGAGGTAGTTCAGGCCAACAGGAGACTCCAGGAAGAAATCCATGAGCGCAGATGTGCTGAGGAGTCACTGGCAGCAGAGAAAGAACGATTGAGTGTCACTTTACGTTCAATTGGGGATGGAGTCATCGCCACTGATGTAGAAGGTACTATTCTCTTGATCAATAGAATGGCTGAACAATTGACCGGGTATACCCAGGAAGAAGCTGTAGAAAAACCACTTGACACAATTTTCAACATCATCAATGAAGAAACACGCATTCCCTGTGAGAACCCAGTAAGAAAGGTCCTCAAGCAGGGTACTGTCGTGGGCTTGGGCAATGACACAGTTCTGGTGTCAAAGGATGGTACAGAAAGAATGATAGCCGATAGTGGTGCACCCATTCGAGATAGAAACAGTAAAATCATTGGTGTGATTCTGGTATTCAGAGACATTACTGAAAAAAGGAGGATGGAGCAGGAATTGATGAGAACCCAGAAACTGGAATCTATTGGCATTCTCGCAGGGGGGATAGCCCATGATTTCAATAATATATTGACTGCAATTCTGGGGAATGTCAATCTGGCCAGGATGTACACTACAGAGGGGAAGGTAGATGAAAAACTGGCCAAAATCGAGAAAGCATCTATACAGGCGAAGGATTTGACCCAGCAGTTGCTGACCTTCTCCAAGGGTGGAGCACCCATCAAGAAGACCACCACTATTGGAGAATTGATCAGAGATTCAACCAGTTTTGCGCTGAGAGGTTCAAATGTGAAATGTCATTTCTCCATACCAGATGAGCTGTGGCCTGCAGATATTGATGAAGGGCAGATCGGTCAGGTGATCAACAACCTGATCATCAATGCTTATCAAGCCATGCCTGGAGGAGGAACAATTGAGGTGCAGGCAGAAAATGCTGTCATCATTCCGGAGGAAGGACATCCTCTGCAGCAGGGCAGATACCTGAAGCTGTCTATCACAGACCATGGAATTGGCATACCTGAGAAGTATTTGCCCAAGATCTTCGACCCGTACTTCACTACGAAACAGAAGGGAAGTGGACTCGGGCTGGCAACTACCTATTCTATAATTAAGAGGCATAATGGGTACATCGATGTGGAATCCAGGGTAGGAGCGGGAACGACCTTCACTCTCTGGCTGCCTGCTTCCCACGAATTGAGCGAGGAGGAAGAGAAGAAAACAGATGAAATGGTAAGAGGAGAAGGGAGAATACTGCTCATGGATGACGAGGAAATCATTCTGGATGCAGCTGGCGAGGTCCTCCACGTGCTTGGATACACAGTGAAGTGTGCTAAAGATGGTAAGGAGGCAATCGAGCTTTACAGGAAGGCAAAGGAAGCGGGAACACCTTTTGATGCAGTCATCATGGACCTGACCATTCCTGGAGGGATGGGGGGAAAAGAAGCGATTTCAAATCTGTTAGGGATCGATCCTGGAGTGAAGGCAATCGTTTCAAGCGGTTATTCCACCGATCCAGTCATGGCTGATTTTGGAAAATATGGTTTCAAAGGGGTCGTTACCAAGCCCTACAGTATCGAAGAACTGAGTGAAATCCTCCACAGGGTAATAAAGAGCTCTTGAGAGAAAAATACTAGTACAGTCTGTCTACTGCGAAATCAGCCAGATTGATCAGGATTTCCCTGGGATCTGATGGTTCATAATGTCCGAGGTACGTCTTGGCTTCTTCAGCATAGTTTTTTGCCCTTTTTTGAGCATATTCAATGCTGCCATACTTGTGGAGTAATTCTATCGCCTCTTCTACCTCTTCTGGAGCATTTTCCTTCTTTTCCAGGATAGCCCTCATTCTTTCCCTTTCAGGCTGAGGAGCATTCTTCAGAAAGTGGACCACCATCAGGGTCCTTTTTCCTTCTACAATGTCCCCACCGATCTCCTTGCCGTATCCTACATTTTTCTCTGTAATATCTGGTGAGAGGGCTGCAGAATTTCCGGGCAGAATCAGATTGAGCAGATCGTCAGTGATTTGAAAACCGAAAGCAAAATTCCTTCCAAATCCTTCCAGGAGTTCCAGATCTTTCAAAGACCCTCCCCCTAGCAATGCACCCACCTTCAGAGGGACTACTGCTGAATAGTAGGCAGTCTTCAATTCTACGACTCGTAAGTAGTCTTCTATTCCAAGGTCCCACACATTCTTTTTTATCCATCCAATTTCCTGTGCTTGCCCTTCTACAGTGCGAATAGACATTTCAGAGAGGAGCCCGAAGATCTGCAGGCGAATTTCAGGATCTACATCCTCTCTCTTGGATACAGTCTCGAATGCTTTCACGAACAAGAGATCTCCCGTGTTCAGAGCGAGAGAGACTCCATACAGCCTGTGAGCAGCAGGCTTTCCCCTTCTCATCAGACTGTCGTCCATGATATCGTCATGGAGGAGGGCAAAGCTTTGAAAGAATTCAAAAGCGCAGGCAATGTCAATGAATTTTTGAGGGCTGCCTCCCACAAGTTCGCAGCCGAGCAGGCATAAGGCGGGGCGAAATCGCTTCCCTCCTCGTGCTATGAATTCCTGAGCTATATCATACAGAAATTCCTGAAGATGTGCCTCATCTGTCTTGAGCATGACAGCCAGTTGTTCATCGACAGAGTGCTTCGTTTCTTTCAAGAACTGCAAGCACGGGAACTCTTTCAATGAATCACCTTTATCCACTTCTTGTCCTTCCTTAAAAGTCTTTGCAGGTAGTAGTTTTCCCAGTTTATGTTACACGTGTAATATGAGAAAGGCATGATGGAGGCAGTTCTCATTCATGTAGTTTCTCATTCACTATTGAATCAGAAAGGATCATGAAAGCACATATTGGCACTCAAATATTTCCAGACGGTAAAATGAAGAAAACAATCATTGCCTTATCTCCCAAAAGCTTATAAGGAGTCCCTTTTGAAAGAACAATGGTAGAGAAATGAACCTGATTCAAAATGGAATTTGGAGGTGTAATAGTGGAATTAGCAGTAAGAACGGAAGAACTGTGCAAGAGCTTTCCGATCGGAAGAAGAATGTTACATGTTCTCAAAGGGATTAACCTGCAAGTGCCCGGGGGTGATTTCACTGCAATAATGGGCCCCAGCGGGAGCGGCAAGAGCACACTCTTGGGATTGATAGGGTCTCTGGATGCACCTACATCTGGTCAGATATGGATCGACGGAATCAGCATAACCACAATGAATGAGAATCAACTGGCTGAAGTCAGAAGCAAGAAAGTTGGATTTGTCTTCCAGTTCTTCAACCTAATAACCAGTCTCACTGCGTTGGAAAACGTGCAGCTCCCTGCATATGCTAGTAATTCTGATTCAGAAGAGAGGGCTGTAGAACTTTTGGAGCTTGTAGGACTACACAATCGAATGGATCACAAACCTTCAGAGCTATCAGGTGGTGAGCAGCAGCGAGTTGCTATTGCTCGCGCCCTGATCAACGACCCCGCAATCGTCCTGGCAGATGAACCTACTGGCAACCTGGACTCAGATACAGGGAACCAGGTACTGGATCTCCTGTGCAGCATGAGGACCGAGGTTGATACGACTCTCATTCTGGCGACACATGATCCAGATGTGGCTGAAAGGGCTTCCAGAGTTCTTCATTTGAAGGATGGGGTGATTCGTTAGTGAAATTGCATTTTCTCCTCAAGTACGGTAAGAACTTAGTCTTCGAACAGAGGAACCAGGCCCTCTCCACCATATTGTCCATTTCATTGGCTGTAGCTCTCATGGTTGCTCTTCAGTCTGTGAGCATACTGAGTTCTGAAACCCTGGAGACCAATGTGAAACAGTTGTGTGGAGGGGATCTCAGGGTTTCGTCTTTTCTGGAACCCTTAACGCACGAAGATGTTAGGACTCTTTCAGATATTGAACATATTAGCTACAGCTTTGAATCATGGGGAAAAGCGAAAGCTATATCAAGAAAGGATAATAAGTCCCTCATCTTCGTCATCAGAGGTGTCTCAGAAGCCTACCCACTATATGGTTTCGAAATCTGCAAATCCTCGTTTGAAACACTAGACCACAGCATCATTATTGATAGAACTCTTGCAGATCGTGCCCAGTTAGCTATAGGGGATGTTCTCGAGATTTATACTGATGATTCTTCGTTGGAGTTGGCTGTAGTGCAGATTGTGGAACCTGACGGAGAGACTGCTGAAGACATGCATATCTTTGGGTATGGGTTTTGTTCTTATGATGTAGCCACAGGAATTGTAGGCTTTCCTCAATCTGAGGTGAACAGAATCTATATTGCTGCAGAAGAAGACACATTAACCAGTGTTCTTGAGACTGTCAGGACACTGTTTCCTTACAGTGATGTGATAGCATACACAGAATTCATGGAAGAGCGATCCCAGGAATACAGCACTATTATGAGCTTTTTCACTGTGGTTGGTCTTGCCGCAGTGTGTCTCGGTGGAATCGGAGTCTCATCTGCAGTTCTCCTCACGTTAGGGAAAAAGAACAGGGAAATTGGAATTCTAAAGAGTATTGGGTTCAAACACAAAGATATTATGATACTTTTTCTTTTCGCATTTCTTGTATTGTCCCTCGTGTCAACGCTTCTGGGCTTATTTCTAGGTCTCTTTCTGAGCTATACTACAGTACACCTCTCAAACAGCCTCTTGTATACCACACTCTCATGGTCTTTCAAATGTGAACCATTGTTTTGGGGAGTAGCCATTGGTCTTGGATCTGTCGTTGGATTTGGATTCTTTCCAGCACTCATGAGCAGGAGTATTTCCCCAGATATACTCTTGAGACGTGAGGGACAGATTGTTCCCAGTATTTCTTTCAAACTCGTGTTCGTTGAGGTCACCATCGTAGGATTTTTTGTCTCTCTCATCATGAAATCGTTTTGGGGATTTCTCCTCTGCTACATGTTCTTTTTGACAGCTCTTGCCCTCTTCCACGTATTTATGAAGATCCTATCCATACTATCAGGCCTACCATGCAGAGGATTTTTCAAGGTGAGTCTCAGAACTCTGAAAAGCCACAAGACAAAAAATTCCTTGATCATGTTAACACTTATTCTTACATTCTCCATAGTAGGATCTCTTATCGCATTGAGCGAGAATATTAAAGATGCATTCCAGCAGTCTGCATCAGAAAGTCTGGGATTCGATGTCATGGTGTTCCAC
>CAZFAR010000020.1:0-17314 GCA_964516825.1 uncultured Thermococci archaeon | reverse complement strand
ACGTGCTCGTAATTTCTCTGGGTGTGGTCTCATCTTCGACTCTGGGACTGAAGTGATATCAAAACACAATCCATGGTCATTCATGCCACCCATGGGAAAGTCACTATCTTCGGAAGGATAATCAAGAAATCCAAAGTACACCCAACCATGAGCTGACTCTGTGGCAGGTACAAACCAAACTGTTGAATTTCTGTCACCCACATCCTCATTATTCCCGAAGAGAACAGCGTTCCCAATAGAAGCAGTAAAAACAGTACAGCAATCTGGAAACTCCATGATACTTAGTAACAGTGCCGTGACAGCCATAACGGGTACTATTCTCGTTGATGTCTTACCACGTACATTTCTTTCAGGTTTGAATTGAATTTTCATTTTACATACCCCCAGGAGTTGTTTCTGGGGATTGTAGACTGTCTCATCATGATCATCTCCTTTGGTTTTAATGACTCGTGTGTGAAGGTTCAATCCATAGTAGTTATTACTACCGATAGTAACATATTAAATAGCTTTCGGTTGCCAGAGGGCAGTCTATAAGGTTTCTGTTCATATGTTTAAGTGTTGGGATGAGTGAAAGATGAACGATTCAAGAACAAAATCTGTGCCCTATGTCCATCTCCAAGATTTCCTGCATGATTTTACGATCTTCGAGTTTCAGGGACCCAGCCAACTGATCTATGATGGATTCTTCAATTGTTACTGTAACATCCCCCTCCTTTAGCAGAAGGTCTTCTTTGGGATAAATAACGCCATCTTTGATTCGAGCTCTCACTGTGATTGACATGGGTTCACCTTTAGTGAGTTTTTTTCATTCTTAAATAGGCTTGTATGATTGCTGCCAGAATTGCGTTTCTTTAACCCCAGAAAAGATAAGAATGATAAGAATGATCATTCTTTAACATAGTCGTAAAAATGTCTAAAATACCCTCTCGTGTCCTCAGAAAGATAATCCCCCTTTATGCTGGGATCATCAATTGTTTTTTGAATATTGTACTCCTTCAAGATAAAGATCCTATAAAGACGTGGCTTAACTGCTTTTTGTGGGCATCTGTAAACGCATCTCAGGCAGAACATGCATTTCCAGCCAAACTTTATCCTGTCTCCTTCTCGGCAGATATTACCAGTTGGACAATTTCTGACACATTCATCACACAAGTTGCAGTCCTGTGACACTTTCAGATCTTTTCCAAAAAAAGGAGTACCAACCCATTCTAACCCACTGACCAGTCCCGTTAATATCCGTTTCACTGCATCATTTTCTTGGAGATTCATCTTTCCTGCAAGAATGTCATCCACCATTTTGTCTGCCTTTCTGACTGCAGTCTCATACAGCTGTTTTACCAGTCTGTCGTCGTATCGTACAAGAACATTTGAAGGCATCACAATCAATGCCTCATAGAAAACGTGGTACCCCTTTTGATTCAACCTGTCTCGTATCATGGTAGTGGCTCCACCTCTCATGAAGGGGTCTCCAGAGCTTTTAAAGAGAAATATCTCTTTATTTCCAGGAGGTAATCTCTTGATGAAGTCAAAGAATATCTTTGGTGCATTAAGAGCGTGAACGGCATGCCCCATTCCAATAATGTCATATTTCTCTATTTCCAACTGAATTCTACCCTTCATCATATCTTCAATTCTGTAAATTTCACATGTTGACCCTTTGTTCTCAAATCCTTTTGCCATGAGTGCTGCAACAATTTCGGTGTTTCCAGTACCTGAAAAGTAGAAAATTCCTACAGATTTTTTTTCTGCCATGAATGGGAATATCAGTGAATGCTTATATATAACTTCCCTATAGCTACTCTCATCAGTTCTTGGGAAGCCTAAAATGGTTTTCAAGAAAATTACAGGATTTTCATGTTACACGTGTAACAAAGAAAAGTTCCAAAGAAAAGTTTATAAAATTGTACAACCAGCCTACACAGAGGAGATACCATGGACAAAACCTCACAGATTTATGCACTATATGATGCACTATTCGCCTTGGAAGATATCAGAGAACTGTATCGGAAATCACTTCCTCCAGGACTGACTGAGAAAGAGAAGGCAACCCTCAAAGAGAAAATACAGAACGTGAAAAACCTATTAGAAAAATTGGAATCTGGTGCTGGAGTCCAGAAAAAGTACATCGTCGACAATCTGGAACCTCGAATTTGCGAAGAAGCTTTCATCAATATCCAGCCCATTCAATCTGCAGGAAGGCTGACTCCGGAGGCCAGAAAAGCCCTGATTGCCTATGCTGATGGGTATTCTGTATGTGATCAGTGTTTAAGCCCTTTCAGACTGGATAAAATAAAGAAACCTCCAATAGATCAATTTCATCAGGAACTGGCAGAATTTGTGGGAATGGATGAAGCCCGGGTTGTTCCTGGAGCAAGAAGGGGATTCCAGGCAGTGATGAATTCCCTGGTTGATAAAGGGGACGCTGTCGTCCTCTCATCATTAGCTCACTACACAGAATTCCTGGCAGTAGAACAGGCGGGCGGCAGAGTAAAGGAAGTTCGGGCATCAAAAAATCTGGTAACTGGAGAAGCATACGCAGAAAAGATAGAAGAAGTAAGAAGAGAGTCAAAGACCCTTCCCTCCTTAATCATGGTAGACCATTTTGATTACATGTACGGGAATGAACATGATGTGCGCGGAATTGCAAAGGTGGCCAAAGCCTATGATATTCCCTTCCTTTTGAATGGAGCTTACTCTGTGGGCGTTCTCCCCGTAGACGGGAAGAAGATTGGAGCTGATTTCATTGTCGGCTCTGGACATAAGAGCATGGCATCTGCAGCTCCGAGTGGGATACTGGCTGTAACAGAAGAATGGGCAGACAGAATCTTCCGAACTACAGAAATTTCAGGAGATGTAACAGGAAGGAAGTTCGGTATCAAGGAGGTGGAGATGCTGGGCTGCACATTAATGGGAGCCACTGTCATTACAATGATGGCTTCTTTCCCTGCAGTGAGGGAGAGGGTCCTCCACTGGGATGAAGAAGTTGAAAAGAGCAACTACTTTGTAGATCAGTTCAGACGTGTACCAGGCTCTGAAATTTTGAGTGAAGAGCCGCGGAAGCATACGCTCACGAGAGTAGATACCACTGGAAGTTTTGACAAAGTGGCAAAGACTCATAAGAGAAGAGGGTACTACTTCAGTGATGAACTCAGGAAACGAGGCATTACAGGTCCTTTTGCAGGGGCTACCCGAATATGGAAGTTGAATACTTATGGACTCTCCTGGGAACAGATCAAATATCTGTCTCATGCTTTTGTAGAGATAGCTGAAAAATATGGACTGATCTGAGTATTTGAGCTGGTCAATTGGTTTACTAACGTCTTTTGACTCAGTATCAAAGAATTCAATGAGGATTCTCGTAAAAAAGATATCCTGTTACACGTGTAACAAGTGAGAGAGCCACTCTATGGCGACACAGTTTGAAAGCCAATCTATTTAAGGCTAATTCTGAATACACCCTCAGTGAATACTGCCAAGATACCAGTCATACCCAGGAGGAACGAAGTTGTTGATACGAATGGTGAGGAGTACACATTGAAAGAGGGAGAAGTAACTGACCTTCCTAAATGGCTGGCCAAGATCCTCGACGTAGAATGTGTTCCTCTAAAGTCCAGCGACATCAAGACAGTCTTAATGAAGGAGAGGAATCCCAAATTGAGTGAATTGCCTTCTAATTTCTATGACAGAATGGAATTTTCAACTGATAGGGAAACGCAAAAAGCATTTCTACAGCTACTCGATGTGCGCCTTGAGAAAATCGCAAAACTTTCCTGTCAATTCGTAGATGTAGAACTTCCTCACGAAGAGCAAGTTCTTTATAATAAGATGAAGGATCTAGTGACAGAATGGAAAAGGGATATTACGAAGAGAATACTCAACAAAGAATGAGTATTGCCCCAAGAAATGGATTGTTACACGTGTAACAAATTGGAAAAATAAAGAAATGCTCTTCTTTTGATTTCTAGAGAAGGCTGAGTAGGAAAATCATGATCAACCCTACGATGAGCAGAGCTACAACAAGGGGGATGAACAACTGCCAGGCTGCTACAGAAAAGGCTATTATGTCTTTACTGTCTGCGTTGAACCTGTCCTGAAGTTCTCTTTCCCATTCTTTTTCCTTTTTCTTTCTTTCTGCAAGTATGTCTCTTTCCTTTATTGCCATATTCCTCTCCAGATCTAGAAACAGGCCACGAAATGTCCTTTCTCCACCTCCACTAATGCTGGCTCCTCTCTTCTGCATCTCTCCGTTCTCTTGGGACACCGTGGATGGAACCTGCATCCAGGAGGTGGATTGACTGCACTGGGAACCTCACCCATGAGGGCTACTTCCTTTCTTGCATCTGGATCAGGCTTTGGAGCAGCAATGAGAATGCCCTGTGTATACGGGTGTAGTGCATTCATGAAAATAGCATCCCTCGGCCCCATCTCCACGATCTGCCCCAGATACATGACTCCCACCCTATCAGAGATGTATCTGACCACATCCAGGTTGTGAGAAATGAACAGATACGTGAGCTGCAGCTCTTCCTGTAACCTGTTCAACATATTCAGAATCTTTGCCTGAACACTCACGTCCAAAGCACTCGTAGGCTCATCGAGGACTACAAAATCTGGGTTAGTTGATAATGCTCTGGCAATGGCAATCCTCTGTCTCTGCCCACCGGAGAACTCATGGGGATACCTGTACATGTGGTCAGGCTTTAACCCTACTTTTTCCAGTATTTCCAGTACAAGATTGTCCCGATCCTCGCCATGGGCTATCCCATGGACTCCCAGAGGTTCTCCAACAACGTCTGCTATCACCATTCTGGGATCCAGAGAGGAGTAGGGATCTTGGAAGACCATGGCTGATTTTCTCCGGAATTTCTTCAGTGGTTCATCACGCAGGTCAAAGATGTTCTCTCCTTCAAAGAGAATTTCTCCTGACGTGGGAAAGGTCAGCCGGAGCATCATTCTTCCCAGTGTGGTCTTTCCGCAGCCAGACTCTCCCACAAGGCCAAATGTTTCTCCCTGCTCGATGAAGAAATCCACATGTTCTACAGCATGTACTCTGGCAATTTCCCGCATAAATCCCTTGATTGGAAAATATTTCGTGACATCCTTACCTTCTATGAACATGCGATCACCCGAATAAATGGCAGGCTACCATGTGACCAGGCTCTGCCTCTACCTCTCTTGGTTTCTCTACACTGCATTTATCCATGACAAAATCGCACCTGGGATGGAACCTGCATCCTGGAGGTGGTTTGATCAGCCGTGGGACAACACCGGGGATTTCCTCGAGTTCTTTACCTACTGAGGTAGCAGAGGGAATAGCTTTCTGCAGTTTCTTTGTATAGGGATGCAGAGCTGTCTTAAACAGTGGGCGGACATCTGCCAGTTCTGCCATGTTCCCTGCATACATGATGCCCACCCTGTCTGCCATCTCTGCCACCACGCCCAGGTTATGGGTAATGAGCAGAATTGAAGTACCATACTCTTTCTGGAGGATGCGCATCAAGTTGATGATCTGTCTCTCAACTGTGACGTCCAGGTTCGTGGTGGGTTCATCTGCAATCAGAAGATCTGGTCTGCAGATTAAAGCCATGGCAATCATTGCTCTCTGGCGCATTCCTCCTGAAAGCTCGTGGGGATAGTTCTTAATCTTCTCTTCAGGATCAGCAATTCCTGTATCTCTCAAGACTCGGAGTGCCTCCTTAATTGCTCTTTTCTGTTTCATCCCCTCATGGTAGATTAAGGGCTCTCCCACCTGGTAGCCAATTTTAAACAGTGGATCCAGCGAGCTAGTGGGATCCTGGAATATGATTGATATCTTGGATCCCCTGACAGCCTGCATTTCCTTCTCACTCTTTTCCAGGAGGTTTTCTCCCTTGAAATGTATCTCTCCACTGATTACCCTGCCAGGAGGTGGAACCAATCTCAGAATGCTCAGAGCTGTCACCGATTTCCCGCACCCCGATTCTCCCACCAATCCAAAAACTTCTCCCTGTCGTATAGTGAAGTTCACGCTATCTAATGCCTGCACAATGCCTCCGTATGTGAAAAACTGTGTTTTCAGCTCTTTCACTACTAGAAGATCCGCGTTCATTTCTGTTCCACCTCTATCACTCTTCTCAGCTTGGGATCCAAGGCATCCCTTATTCCATCTCCAAGGAGATTGAATCCCAGAACAGTCAATGCAATGGCCAGCCCAGAAAAGGTGGAAATCCACCAGGCCTGGAACAGGTAGAGCCTTCCATCAGATATCATCCTCCCCCATTCAGGCAGCGGGGGCTGGGCACCAAATCCGAGAAAGCTCAGAGCAGCAGTCGCCAGAACAACAGCACCCATGTCCAGAGTAAGGGTGATGAGAACAGGCGACAGGCAGTTTGGCAGTAAATGGTGCCAGATGATGGCGAGTCTTCCTTCTCCCATGGACTTGGCAGCATCAATGTACGCACTTTCTCTCACACTCAAGGCCTGCCCTCGTATCAACCGAGTGTAAGGAGGCCACCATACTATGGAAATTGCAAACATAGCATTTTCCAGACTGGGACCCAGAGCTGCAGAGACTGCCATTGCAAGTAGAAGATACGGAAACGCCAGAAAAACATCTGTTATCCGCATGATAGCCTCATCGAACCATCCTCCCAGTAATCCTGCCACTCCTCCGAGAATGACGCCAATTGGAGTGGAAACAGCGAGCACGACTAGACCCACCTTCACGCTGTACCGCGCGCCGCACAGCAGCCTGGAGAAAATGTCACGTCCTACCATATCAGTGCCGCAGAGATGATGCCGTGAAGGAGACTGAAACTGTTCTGGAATATTCGTCTCTATAGGATCATAAGGAGCCATGTACTTCCCGAAAAGGGCAATAAACAGGAATATGAAGACTACAATTCCTCCAGCCACTGCGAGAGGACTCTTTCTGATAACATATAAGGTCAACCCAAACTCCTTTAACATGGGTTTTATTCGCCTTTTCAGCAGACTGTAACGGATCTTGAAAAACTCAATCATTCGTATGCACCTCCCACCCTCACACGAGGATCAATGAATGCGTACGTGATATCGACCACGAGATTGGCCAGAATCATGACAAGAGCCACGACCAGACAATATCCCACCATGGCAGGCAGATCGACTTCCACAATAGAGCTGGCAGCGTATCTGCCCATGCCTGGCCAGGCAAAAATAGTTTCAAGCAGTACAGCTCCTGCCAGAAGCCAGCCAAACCTGATGCCCAGGAGAGTAATAGGGGGGATAATTGCATTTTTTAAGGCATGCCTGTAGTGGACAATTCTTTCTGGAAGTCCTTTTGCCTTTGCAGTCATGATGTATTCTGTGTTTAACACTTCGAGCATGGATGACCGGGTAATCCTTACTAGATAACCCATTGACCAGAAAGCCATGCAGAAAGAAGGCATGGCCAGGCGAGTCAGCGCATCTTTGAAGGCTTCAAGATTTCCTGTTATCAAAGAATCTATCAAGACCATTCCTGTTATTCTCTCTAGAGGCACTTCCAATCGACCTGCAGCAGGAAGCAATCCCAACTTGTAGTAGAAGATGAACTGGAGCAGTAAGGCCATCCAGAACAGGGGAGTAGACGCTCCTGCTAGAGATACTATTCTGGAAACGTGGTCCAGCATCTGGTTTCGTTTCAGTGCAGATATTACCCCGAATGGGATACCCACCAGGGAGATGATGAAGGAGAATATGGCAAGCTCAAAGGTTGCAGGAAAGAATGCTTTCAGATCATCCAGGACAGGCCTTCTGGTGCTTGCTGAAATGCCAAGATCTCCATGGATCAACCCGTTCAGATAGTAGTAGATCTGCATGTACAAGGGATCATTAAGATGGTATCTTTCCCGCAGTAGTTCTACCTGCTCCTCTCTCGCGTGAAGCCCTCCAGCCCACACACGAGCAGGATCTGCTGGAATCACGTATGATATGGTGAACACTAACACGAGCACTCCCAGAAGTACAGGTATCAACAGGAAAAGCCGTCTCAATATGTAGTCACGCAGTTCCATTTATATCCCTCTTTTTTTTTGAAGAAAAAAGAAAAGAAAAGAAAAAGGTTATTCTTTGTACATTCCCCAGAATTCCATAGCCTGCAGCGGGTTGTAGAAGTAGCCATGGACCCAGGTACGTGCAACCTCGATATGTGCGGTCTGAGCCAGCCAGACGAAGGGCGCATCTTCCTTTATGATCAACAGGATCTGGTAGTACAGTTCATTTCTCTTCGTTGTGTCTGGTTCCCACTTCGCCTGGTCGATCAAAGCATCCAGTTCCTCATTCTTGTAGTCTGAGCCCCATATAGCCTTTGCATTTGCAGAGCCGCACATGGAGTCTACATAGTTGTCTGGATCAGCGTAATCGGGAAGCCATCCCGAAATGATCATGTCAGTCTCTGCATTTCTGATCAACTTGTACATCATGGCCCAAGCAATTTCTCTGATATCTAATTTGAACCCTATCTTGGTCAGACTGTTCTGCCACAGCAAAGCTATCTGAGCTCTCACTTCATCTCCCTGGGGTACAACAATTTCCCCGCCCAGTGTTCCACCAGTAGCAGGGTTCGTCCGGTACAGTTCACCTTCTTTCCACGTGTAGCCTGCTCCATCGAGGAGCGCATTCGCACCTTCAATGTCGAACTCGTAGGGTGGGACATCATGCCAGCCAAACATTCCCTCTGGTATAACATTGACCAGCCGCTTGGAATACCCGTGATACACGAATTTGAGAATAGTATCGTAGTCTATTGCCATGCACATAGCCTTTCTCACTTGCGTGTCTGCCAGAGCGCCTCTGCATCCCAGGACGATGAACGTGATATCGTACGAGGAAGGCACCAAAACTGTTACACCTTCTGCTCCCAGAACTTCAGGAATGTTAGTCTCAGGGAATCCTGTCGCAATGTCAGCATCTCCTTTCTTCAGATACATGATTCGGGTACCGATTTCTGGAATGAACAGCATTTTTACATTTGGCAGTTTTGCAGCTCCTCTCCAGTAGTTGTCGTAGCGTATCAGCACGATGCGCTCATTCGCAACCCATTCTACCAGCTCGTAAGGTCCAGAGCCAGCACCAGCTTCGTTCCTGTTCATCCACTCATTCTCTGAATCGTCTACTATGCCTCCATTAGCTTCAACGATATCAGGATTGACAATAGAGGCTACTGTATAGCAGAGAATGGGCAGGAATGCTGCATACGGCTTTGTCAACGTGATCTTGACAGTGTAGTCATCGATGACCTGGGTGGAATTCAAGTCCATGCACTGAGCCATCATCCATGCGGGAGGCTGGTTCATTTTCAAGACTCTGTCAAAGGAGTACTTCACTGCCTCAGCAGTAATGGCTGTACCATCGTGGAACTCTGCATCCTTACGAAGGTAGAATGTGTACTCCAATCCATCAGACGATGTCTCCCAGCGCTCTGCAAGACGCGGATTAATAGTAGTAGTATCGGGAGTATCGTAGCCAACAAGACGATCGTAGAGATTCTGGATAACGAGAGAGCCTCTTGCATCATAACAGGAAGCAGGGTCCAAAAGATCTGGTTCACCGTAAGCTAGAACATTCAGAGTGTCGGGATCAGTGACTCCAGGTTTCTCTTCGACAGGTTCCTTTGCCTGTCCAATACATCCAGCTACGATTGAAAGAATTACTGCACAAGCAATGATAGATACTTCCACTCGGGTTAAGCTCTTCTTTTTCATTGTATTCCTCCTCTGTCCTTGCGGACAGCATGCCCCATTACCTTGTAATCCTTATAAATTTTGGGGTCAGATGCCAGATGGCGGATGTTTCCTTCTGCTTTACCATTCTGTTACACTGTAACATGGTCCCTTCTGGTAAGGGAATCCCGTCAGTTTCCACTCCCTTCCAGTCCTTTCAAGAATCTCCTTTCTACCAGTACACAAGTGCCTCCCACTAAAGTCGTTAGCCAGAAAGAAATGAATCGATCTAAAAGAGAAGCACTCATAGCGTATCGAGCAGGAAACCGAAACGAAAGATACAGGAATACCATGGCGCCATCTGCAGAACCCAACCCACCAGGAAGGAGAGGAATAACACCCACGAGGGTCCCTATCATCTGCACTACTACAATGACCATGAAATTCACAGGATATCCTAAAGCCCTGACTGCCAGATAGTTCCTCATGATCACCATGAACCAGAAAACAAAGGAGATTAACAAAGAGACAGCAAGATCTCGCCTTCGTGCAGATAAAGTTCTAATAGCCGTATGGTACTGCTCTACTGCTGCATCTATCCTGCTCTCATAATTTTTGACCCTTTTTGAGAATCTGCCAGCAATTCTTAATAGAAAAAACATCAACTTCTTGGCAGCACTCAGACTGACGGAGAAGTACAAGACTAAAGAAAGTAAGACTACATTGAAAAGAAGAGCCAGGCATAAAATGATTATCATGTAGAGGGTGATATTCATGAATAGTATAAAATATGTCAGAGAAACACCGATGATGGCAAGAAATGGAAGACTGTCTAAAATCCGATCAACAGCCACTGTAGCAAAGGAGTCCTCAAAAGCGATGTTCTCCTTTTCCTTCATGTAATAGGCTCGAAAAGGTTCTCCTCCAGCTCTAGCCATGGGAGTAATGTTGTTGAAGAATATGCCAATGAGAATTCCTTTCACAGCATTTCTTAGAGAAACAGATTTGAAGGGACTCATCAGAATCTTCCATCTTAATGACCACAGAAGTATGGATATGCCTTCGGAGGCTATTGCAGCTGCAAAGATGAGAGGATCTACCCCATATAATACGGAGATGACATCTTCAAAGCCGATCAGGTGTACCATCAACAGAACGATACAGCCTCCAAGAAGTATGAGAAGAACAGAACGCAACTTCGTCACTTTCTCCACTCCCGGCCTTCTTCCTGAGGATAAGCCCCTTGAGGATTTGACCTTAGTTTTCCCTTTTTTTTGAGAAGCTTAGGCAATCTATGCGTGAACAGTACAGTCGTCTGATTCTTCCATATTCTGTGTGTCATAGCTACCTCTTTCTTATTTGTCTAAGTGATTCGCCTTCCATGTAATTACCCCATATAAAGGTTTTGCGGTCATAGGCTGACTTACCTACTTTGATACACGTGTAACATTTCCTAGCTTTTGGTCATTGGCAGAAAATGGATGGAGCAGAGAATGAAAGAAATAATGCGCTTGAACATGAAGGACTCTATATTGAGGGGTTTTCTTCATTGTTACACGTGTAACAGGGCGTGTAGCAGCAACTTGAGTATGAGGAAAATCATTTCAGAACAGCACAAAAAGCTTTTAAGTTGAACCCATACATAGAGAACTGAATTTCGAAGGTGATCTGAATGGAAGTAGTAGAATCTGGTGAAAGAGAACTGTTCCTGCCCCCACGCATGAATGAGGATCGTGAATGGATGCGGAAGAACAAGTCATGGGCTTTAGAACCCAAAGTCATGTCAGAGAAAGAAGCAGTCAGAAAATTCATTCACGAGGGTGATTACATAGGAACAGAACTCTACGGATTTGTCAGATGCCCAATGTCGGTTGCTCGAGAGATTGTGAGGCAGAGAATAAACCATTTGAGAGTGGCTGGTCAGGGCATCATGGAAATTGACATACTGATCGCTGCAGGACTAATTGAAAAGATCGATCTAACCTATCTGGGATACGAGGTCTATGGATTATCTCCTGTGCTGCGGAGGGCTGCTCAATCCGGTAAACTGATCATCAATGAGTGGAGCAATGCAGCACTGGCTTGGCGGCTGAAAGCGGCAGCTCTGGGTGTCCCTTTTCTCCCTGTGAGGGTCATGCTGGGGACTGACACCTTCAGATACAGTGCAGCAAAGGTAGTAGAGTGTCCCTTTACGGGGGAGAAAGTGTGCCTGCTTCCCGCTACCATGCTGGATGTGGGTATAATCCACGTGCACAGGGCTGATGAATACGGGAATTGCCAGCTGGATGGTATTTCTGGGTTTGCTTTCGAGACTGCGCGCGCTTCACGGAGGCTGATTATCTCCTGTGAGGAGATCATTTCAACGGAAGAAATCAGGATGTATCCTGAAAGGACTATCATCCCCTGGTATTTGGTAGATGCAGTGGTGGAGGCTCCTTTTGGTTCTCACCCCGGGGAGATGCCTTACTACTACTGGAGAGATGAGGAGCATCTGGCCTGGTATGTGGAAGCAACCAAGACTGAGGATGCGACTCAAGAGTATTTGCAGAAGTGGATCTGGGATGTTTCCTCTCATGAAGAATATCTGGAACTGGTGGGAAAAGAGAGACTGGCTCTAGTGAAGAGCAAAGCCAAGGGGAGGTGATTGCGTGGAATACAATCAGAGGGAATTGCTCATCTGTATTGCATCGAGGCAGATGGAGGACAGAACTAGTGCATTTATCGGGACTGGGATACCCATGCTGGCTGCAGCTCTGGCCCAGAAGATCCATGCTCCGAATTTGATGCCTGTCTTTGAATTTGGGGGGACAGGAGCCAGACTGGAGGAGCTGCCACTAGGTGTTGGAGGTTCAAGAACGTTTTACAGAGCCTTGGCAGCTTCATCTATCTGCGATGTAATGGAAGCAGCTCAAAGAGGATTGATCATGTATGGGTTTGTGGGTGGTGCTCAGATTGACCCTTACGGGAATCTGAACTCTACTGTAATTGGAGATCATGACAAGCCAAAGGTGAGATTCCCCGGGAGCGGGGGAGCCAACGATATTGGCTCGTTAGTATGGAGGACGATTGCTGTAATGCCCCATGATGCGAAGCATTTTGTAGAAAAAGTGGACTTCATTACCACTCCTGGGTATCTGAGCGGGGCTGGTGCAAGAGAAAAAGCTGGACTTCCCCCCGGAACTGGTCCGTACCGTGTAGTCACGGATCTGGCATTGATGGGCTTTGATGAGGAGACTAAGAGGATGAAACTGCTGGCATTGAATCCTGGTGTCGAACTAGAACAGGTTGAAGAGAATACTGGGTTCAAATTGATTATTCCAGAAAGAATAGAGAAAAATGAGCCTCCTACAGAAAAGGAGCTGAAAATCTTAAGAGAGGAGATTGATCCCACAAAGCTGTACATTTAAGAGGATTTCAGCCTTGTGGGGAACCGAAATCTGCAGATCAGGCTCTTCAGAATCTTGCAGTAGAGGAAAGGATTAGTCCTTCAGCAGAAACTGGTCCAGAACCTTTCTTGCTTCCTCACGTTTTCTCTGGTGCTCTGCCAAATAGTCTATTACCCTGTCTGCCAGATCCTCCTTGCAGTGTCCGCACAGTAGCTCTCCATTTCTGCATGCCTCCTTTCTCTCTTTCAATTTGATATCATCGAGCTCGAACAGGAAGTAGTAGTACTGGAATACAGTACAGATGTCAGGATTTCCTCCCAACTTCTTTTGTTCTTCTACAGTCTCTCTTCCGCCTGTAAAGGCATTCATCACCTTTTTCTGTACCTGTTCTGGTGTATCCACGGAGAATATGGCACTCTCTTCAATCGAAGCAGACATCTTCCCTGAAGGACCCTCTAGAGAAGGCAGAAATATGTTGTGGATTGCTGCTGGTTTGTAGTAACCCAGTCTCTCTGCTATGTCTCTCGTCACTCTCCAGTAGGGATCCTGGTCGATAGCAGCAGGTATGACCACAGGTACTTTCCTCTTCTCCATTTCGGTGGGAAGAAAACACGGTACTCCTTGTATGGCTGGAAAGAAGATCATGCCAATATTGGTGGAATTGGTGAATCCAAAGACTGCCTTGACCGTGGAGAATGTGACACGCTTTGCTATTCTCACAGCGATTTTGTACAGAGTTTTAGCGTAATCGATGTCAGTAAAGATGAAGGTCTTTTCAGGATCGAATCCCTGTGCTACAAAGTCCAGCGCATTATCGTAAGCGTATTCACGGGTTTGCTCTAACGTCAGGTCCTTGCTGTGCATGTACTTTTCATCATCAGTAATCTGAAAGTACATGGCCGCACCAAACTTTCTCTGGAGATAGCTGCAGAAAATCCACGGCATCATGTGTCCTAAATGGGTATATCCAGAAGGTCCTCTTCCCGTGTAGATGGCAAATGGTGTCCCCTGCTCGTACATGTCCAGAATCCAGTCGAAATCGCGGTGGGAGAAAAAGATCTTCCTCTTTAGGAATGGGTGCAGTTCTCCTGTTATCTTTTCGAAGTGGTCAAGGATATCGTTTGTCAAAGGAGATGTGCCAAACTCCTTGATCAGTTTATCATAATCCACTTCACCTTCTACTTCCCAGGGGGTAACCTTGAAATCCATGTGATCACTTCCTTAGATCTTCTTTTCCTCTTTTAAGAGTTAGCCTCCAGTATTCGCTGTCATGAGACCACGTGTTTTCGAGCAGCTAGCTGGTACCCGCATACAACAAGGTGTTCACCGTTCAATTCTTCATCCAGATCAATGTCTCCAGTATCCACGTGCAAAACTGGTGTAGACATCAGTTTGTCAGGGGTGGCCACCAAAATGATATTATCCACACCTACTGCACGAATGATATGAGGGCTTAACTGCTGATTTCCTCTGCCAAAGATGAACCCCTGTCCACCAATAGGTGATACAATGATCTTGGCTCTCTTCTCTTTTTCAAGGATTCCAATGATATCTTTCTCTGAGCAGTCCTTTCTTACGAGATTTCTCCCCTTTACGACATCTATTCCCAGAAGGGTTTTGTCTATTGAAAGTTCATCTCCAATAGCCTTGGTGGTCGTTCCTGCCCCAATGATGTAGACAGTATCTTCGCGAATGAGTTCTGCAACGAATGAGGCAATCTCCCTTTTCTGACAGTCACAATTTGAACACTGCTTCGAGTGTTGGACATTCACGTGTTGAGGTACTTTGGCATATCCGTACAGCTTCACAGATAGAATCCCACTCCTGTAGAGGTCTTCATCGATATCCAGGATTTCGCAGGGAGCTGTT
The DNA here is from genome assembly GCA_964516825.1 of uncultured Thermococci archaeon. Taxonomy (GTDB): domain Archaea; phylum Methanobacteriota_B; class Thermococci; order Methanofastidiosales; family SZ-28-30; genus SZ-28-30. The sequence goes on along the minus strand of CAZFAR010000020.1, from coordinate 2,397 downwards.
TCTATTCTCTTGTTCAGGAACAATTCAACTGTCTCAGCTGCTGACTCTGGTGTCACTGCAAAACAGGCAGAATACATTTTCACACCTGCAGGTATCCCTAGAATGGGAATACCAGCAGAGGAGACATCTCTGGCTGTTCCGTCTCCTCCGCAAAAGACCAGGAGATCTACCAGTTCTTCCATGATTTCAGCAGCTCTCACCGTATCTTCTCTCGTCGTAGTTTTTGCAGGTTCGTACACTACAGTGTGGTAAACTCCAGCTTTTTCTGCAGCTTCAGCTCCCATTTTGCCTCCACAGGTGCAGACATCTGTCTTCAATTTCTGCAGCATTCGTGCAGCCTTTTCTCCTGATTTTGGCACCGCTCCTCGTTTCAATGCTTCATCTGCTTTGTCATCTGTCCCTTTCAATCCTACTGATCCTCCGAGCCCTGCTAGTGGATTGACGATCAACCCGATCACTGGATCACCGGCAAATCCTTTAGTGATTCTGCAATCAGTTTCTCAGGATATTCGTAGTCCAGAAGCTGTCCCGAATAGAAGGCATCGTATGCTGATAAATCGAAATATCCATGCCCTGACAGATTGAATAGAATTGTCTTCTCCTCATTTTTCTCCTTGCATTTTAAGGCATGCACTACTACTGATTTCACTGCATGAGCAGCCTCTGGAGCACAGACAAGCCCTTCTGTTGCTGCAAAGATGTGGGCAGCTTCGAAGACCTCGTTCTGCTGATAGGCTTCTGCTTCAATCACATTCTGGTCATACAGCATGCTCACGAGGGGAGAATCCCCATGGTATCTCAGCCCGCCTGCATGGATTCTGGGTGGTACGAACGTATGTCCCAGCGTATACATCTTCACCAGGGGTGTCAACTGTGCAGTATCTCCAAAGTCATACTTATACAAGCCTCTCGTTAGTGTAGGACAGGCTGTGGGTTCTACTGCTATGATTTCGAGGGCTGAACCTTTCAACTTGTCCTGGACGAAGGGGAAACTTAACCCGGAGAAGTTGGAGCCTCCGCCGCAGCATCCAATAACCACATCAGGAAAAATCTCCTTTTCCTGTAACTGCGCCTTTGCTTCCAGTCCGATCACTGTCTGATGGAGTAGTACGTGATTCAGTACTGATCCTAAGGAGTATTTCGTATTCCCGTGGGTCGCTGCATCTTCCACTGCTTCAGAAATAGCAATGCCCAGACTTCCAGGAGAATCAGGATCTTTTTCAAGTATTTTCCTCCCTGCATTGGTTTGGGTACTAGGGCTCGCATGTACCTGTGCACCCCACACCTGCATCAATGATTTTCTGTATGGTTTCTGATCGTAGGACACCTTCACCATGTATACAGTGCATTCCAGACCAAATCGATTACAGGCAAAACTCAGTGCTGATCCCCACTGGCCAGCTCCTGTTTCAGTAGTTAATCGCTCTACGCCTTCTCTGGAATTGTAGTAGGCCTGCGCTACTGCAGTATTGGGCTTGTGACTCCCTGGCGGGGAGACACCCTCATATTTGTAGAAGATTCTGGCAGGAGTCTTCAGATGTTTTTCCAGTCTTTCCGCTCTGTACAGGGGAGTGGGTCTCCATATGCTGTATATTTCTCTCACTTTTTCTGGTATCTCTACATACTGGTCTCTACTGACCTCCTGCAGAATCAGCTCTCTCGGGAATAATGGAGCCAGATCCTCAGGAGTGATTGCTTCCCCCGTTGCAGGATGCTTCACGGGAGGTATTGGCGTTCTTAAATCCGCCTGGATGTTGTACCATTTTTTTGGGATTTCAACCATAGATATCACCTCTGTTGCTGATTTGAAAAACAGAGAAAGAAAGCCCTGGCTACCAATGCAGTAACATTAGAAGCGCCAAGGACATTCAGAAAAACAGTTTGGACTAGGCAATTGGTCAAAAAAATTCTTTGGTTCCGAGGTTATAGTTCCCAGTCCAAGGCAACACCTTGCAAGGTAGGGTAAAAGAAAGTTTATAAAGCTATCGGTTAGAAGATTTTGTTACCTCCAAATAGGTATATACTCAGGTAGAAAAGTTTATAAGGGGGAATCTCTAGATACCATCAATGACGAAACCCTATGTCACAACTCTGACAAGAGCAAACAGCAAAGGTGAGTCCTTGAGAACGACAGTTCCATCAAGCATAGCAAAACATTATGACCTGAAGGAGGGAGACAAGATAGGTTGGCATTTCGATGCAAAAAATGGAGAGATTTTCGTGATAGTCTCACCTTATGGAGGAAAGAGAAATGACAGGTGAAGCAGGTATCAGAGATTCCATGAGAAATGAAGGAGAGGGTATTGTGGAATCGGAAGAAATGGACACTTCTTTCTCACCTAAATTGAATAAGCTTACATACAGGCAGTACTTGGCACTAGCTTTGATTGTGACAAA
>CAZFAR010000019.1:0-17371 GCA_964516825.1 uncultured Thermococci archaeon | reverse complement strand
CGCTCAAGGGCCCTCTTGATTCCTTCGTAGTACAACAGGAAATATGCCTGGTAGTTCCTGTACTCAGGGTTCACACCAGGCAGCTTGTGATACGATACTGCAGGAGAATTCAATGCTAACCCAGAAGCGAGGGGTGTCTCGTCTTTGAAGAACAGGAGCAGTTCTGCATTTTCTTTTAGGTTCTTCTCCAGGGCGTCGTAAAACTTTTCTGGCAGAAATCCCACGTAATCATTATGCTCCCTGCACATGTGTTCCTGAAGCCTGCATGCAACAGTCTTCCATCGAGAAAACTCATTGGTCGCCAGAAAGGCTATCTTCCATCTCTTTTCGGCTCTGCTCAATGTTTTTCGAATGCTTCTCCGGGCAGATGCATTCAGTGAGCTCAAATAATCTTCAAAGTCCGAAAAATTCAAATCAATATACATAATATCCCGTATTGGGAAATGCGAATATCCTTTCAACTGGTTACGCAAAATGTGAAAATCTGTCCTCCTGAAGTCCAAGAGTAAGATTCCCTTCGTCTTTTCTTTTGTCTGAATTTTCTCCAAAGCCTCGACCAGCACTTGTGTTGTCTCAGGTGTAGAAGAGAAAAAGGCGGGTAAAAACCCTAAGGGTGATTTTACCTCCAGGAAAGGCATTCGTAAGTGGTGCAGCGTTTCAGAATAAATGTAGGCACATGCTGCTGCTCTGAGTCTATTATTTTCTTTGACGAAGACATATCGGGTAGATCGCATAAGAGAATCCTCAATTGTCCTGTACCATTGGTGGGACTGCTCTACAAAGTCGTGTCCTACAAAGGTATTCCACTTCTTTTCATCAATTTCCCTTATACTATCAGTTATAACGACATCCATTTTTCTCACTATTGTTCGGGATTTGATTTAAATCTGTGGCCCACTGTGCTGTGGACTCTTTTCAGTTTCCCTCTTCCTGTTCCTATGTTGTTCGTTCTTTCAAGGTCAACAGTCACTGATTCTCCGAGTATGGCTCTGATATTCTCCAGTAATATATCTTCCACTTCTTGGGTGAACCCTTCTCCGGGTGTGACTTCTATTTTGATAGAGGGTCTTCCCTCCTGTACAACTCTGAACTGCCTGATCTGCTTTGTATAAAAGAAGAAGGGAATCAGTCTGGAAGGGGGTACTAATTCACCTGAAGGGAGCACAATAAAATCATCTGATCTTCCCTCAATACTCTGGAGTAAAGGCAGCGTTCTCCCGCACGAACACTCTGTATCGGACAGGACTCCAATGTCCTCCAGTCTATATCGTATGAAGGGCATGGCTCTATTCCACAAGTTGGTCACCACAATCTCTCCCTGTTCTCCAGGTGATACAGGTTCCCCACTTTCAACTGTTTCCAAAATGACAGAATCGGAATTAATGTGCATGTTGTGATGCGAACATTCCCAGGCTATAGAGTGGGTTTCGCACGCCCCATACCTGTTGAGAGTTTCACACTGAAAGATTTTCTCAATGTATTCTCTGTATGGAGGATGTGCTACCTCTCCACCAAGCAAGATCTTTTCAGGAGTTAAATCTGTGATCCCAGTTCTCTCAACTACGTGTGCCATGGCTACCAGTGTGGAGGGATGCCCTCCCATGATGTGCGGCTGATGAATCCTGGCCTGACTGACCATTTCATCAGGTGAAATCTGACCTGGTATATTAACTGTCCTGTAGAGGAATGACCCGGATTTCTTCAATTCTTCGGGATTATTCAAGATAATGCAAAAAGTGTGCCAGGGCCTGACCCCCTGGGCAAGATGATCCCTGAATGCTACTGCAGTCAGGTAGTCTGCAGCTTTCCTATCACAGAAAACAGTGAGCACATTACCGGAAGACCCTGAAGTGGTTTTCACAATGCAGTTGTCTTTTGTAAAATGATGAGGTATAACGCCCTGGGGGAATGCATTCTTGATTTCACCTTTTGTCACCAGAGGGATCTTTGCAATGTCGTCCAGAGTTCTAATATCTGAGGGGTCCACGCCTTTCTTCTTGAATTTCTCTCTATAGAGTGGGCTTTCACGATAAGCATAATTAACAATGTACTTCAACCTCTCTAGTTGAATTTTCTGAAGGATTTCTCTGGATTCATGCTGATTCTTGTAACATGTTCCCACTTGATAAAGGGATTTCCATGATATGTAATCACCTCCGTTGGTTCTTTCAAGAAACAGAATCAGCCTTGTCTGGGATTGATCTGTTTCGCCACAGGGAACCATATTTCTCTTCTTTCGATTCATATATAAACATATGGATGAAGGCCATCCTGCTACTGTTACACGTGTAACAAAATCATCATTGATTGACGAACAGAAATGCCGAAACTCCTTTTTTGAACAATTCAGATCTTTACACTTTCTTCAGCTTATGTGCTTCATGGCCTGTTTTCTCTCCAGATGCAAGAAATACTGTTTGTCCCTGATAGGAGCGGTACATACGATTTGTATGTCATGAATCTGGATGGATCCAGTATCAGGCAGCTGACCGATACGCGGGAGTATGAGAACTTCCCGCAGTATTCCCCTGCCTGGTCACCTGAAGTTACAGAAATCGTGGTCACAATAGGAAGCGAACTATTCGCAACACCTGTTGAGCAACATGACAAAAAGCCCTGCCGTTATATCCAGGATACCATCATCGAAGTAGGCAGTCCAGGCTTTTTTTCCAAATCTTTGAGGTCCATTATCTCCACAGAAAATATAAAAAGGAAAAAGGAAGATCTAAACCTCAATATGACCACATGACACCTCACTCAGGATTTTCGGCTCTTCTTATTGCTTCAATGACATACAGAACAACACCTCTCACCAAATCCTCCCTATCGGCAGGAGCAAAAGGACCCATTGGGTAGGATTTTAGTGCAGCCACAGGGTTGCCGTACATGGATGAACGGAAACTCGTTGTAATGCTGAGGGCAGGGCCAGGGTCATCTTCGTTCACTTGCAGCTTCATGAGTTCGTTCATCACATTCTTCTGGAACTCATTGTATTTCTCCAACTCCTGTGCATACCGTGCATCATGGAATTCTCTGTCATACTGCTCTCTGGCATTAATTCCCTCAGGATAAGCACGGAAGAGAGTCACCATTCCGAAATCATTGGGGTTCACGACAACAATATTCTTGTGCTGCTGTAGGGCCTCACGAATGGCATGCTGCAGTTCTACCAGATGCCCAACCATTACCTGGTATCCCTGGACTCCAAAGAAATTGAGGTTTGCCCAGGCTACGAGAGAATAGGAAGAAGGACGGGAAGTCTCCAACGTGTATTCTCCAGGGTTGTAAATGGAGTACGTGTACAAATAAGCCATTTCACTGGTAGGACGTTTCAAAAGGTCAAGATCTTTACCGTTCTTAATGCAAAAGAGGCTGCAAATATATGAAGAGAATCCAGTCTTATGAAAATCAATGCCAACCGCGTCTGCATACTGAAGATTCGCCATTTTCTCTTCACAGCTTCGGAGTATCTCTACAGTGTGCTGAGAAAATTCAAGAGGATTCTCATCAAAATCATAGTACTTGAAGAACAACCATGGCCATCCAATGACTGCATCTGCATAAATGAAGGGTTTCTTTTCAACGGAGTATTCCTTGACTAGGCTGTCGCACAGATCAGAAATTCCCTTCACATCATCAATGCCAAAGGCATCTGTCGTACCTGTGGTAGCAACAACCATGGCGATGGGAATATCCCATTCGTAGCAGTCTCTCATCACCTGTTCAAGGTTCTCTAAATTCATTGAATTATCATCGTTCACATCAATCTGCATCACGTTTCTCATGCCCAGACCAGTCCAGTCTGTACAGTTTTCCTTGATGTAGTGGCCTTCTTTAGATACCAGCACTTTCACGTCTTCACGAATACCAGTGTACCGCGAACGCCAGCCCAGAAATTTTGTCAGTGCCATCTTGGTCCCATAGAGATAGTTGCCTGTGCCGCCAAAGGTTAGAACGCCTCCAGCTTCTACAGGATTCCAGCCAATCAGCTGGGCAATCATGGAGATAGTTTCCAGTTCTGCTGCAGCAATATCCACCGAGTATTCAGATTCAATAATATTGGCATTGACCATGGCTGCCAACATACTGGCTGCAATTGAAACCATAGGAGAAGGGGGAACGACGTTCACCATGGCTTTGGGAGCCCCCCAGAGCGGCATTCCATTGAAATGGTGGAGAAGGCCCTTGATGACTTCATTCTTGTCCTGTATTTCTAAGGGCAGCATAGCTTTTTCTTTGATCTCAGCGATTGTTTGTTCTGGTGTTTTCCCGGGTTTTGGTACAAGGCGTCTCTTTTTCAGGTCACCAAGGTACCACGCTGATTCTTCGATTCCATTTTTCAGCGGATGCTTGTACGTTTCGAATTCTCTAAGACAGTACTTAACAAATTCGACAAATTCTTCGTCTTCTGGCTCTTTCCTGCATGGCATGGGAAATCCTGGCTGAATTTTTTCTTCAAGTAGGGTTTCCCATTTTGGTTTCTCTTTTCCAACCATCTTTATCCCTCCTAAAAACAAAGAGTGAAAAGCGTCTCTGTAACATGTTGTCTATATATATTGCTAAGTCCTATTTAAGGTTTTGGGAAAAAAGACGAAGACATATAGGTAGGATAGAAACAACAGAATCAGATTGATGGTTATCAGACAATCTTATAGAGATGAACTGTAACCACATCATGAAAAGTCATTCTTCAGATTGTATGAAGTGTCTCATTCTGGAATAGATACGTATTCAACCGGTATTCCCCTGCATGGTTCAGTCCAAGACCCACAAATCCGATAGATACTGAGTTTTGGGGTAGTACAGAAAAGCCCTGGCAAGTAGGTGGGGGTTGAAGCCCAAGCGTTTCTGCCTGGCATTCTACGAAATGTACTGCCTCTGCCACACTCAGGTCTGCACTCCTGTTGGACAGATCTACTTTGACATCAGTCAATTCGCCTGTTGCGAGATCGAATCCAGTGGAAAATGTCAGAGCATATAACGAGAAAGGATGTTCCTTCATGAGGGCAGCCAGAAACTGGGCAACAGCTGGATCATTGAACATACTGATTCCAAACCAGGAGAAAGCAGCCAGCCGTGAGAGTCGCCAGTACAGTTTGGCTCGTCCCGATTGCGGAGTCTGACCTTCAATTCCCACAGAAAGGAGGCGGCAGTCAGGCTCAAGGGTAGCAATGACGCCCTGTGCTTCTTCCGGGTGAGGGAGAATTGCATCCGCCCATTCGTAAGCTGTTTGCCAGGCAGTCTGTCTGTCTAAGACAGCGAGAAAATAAGCAGCTATTTCAGGTCGGTTGAGAGTGAGTGCCAGCCAGATCATCCCATGGGAAAACTCCTGGAGGGCTGCAGCATCACAGGGTATTACAGATGTGAGGCTCTTCTGGCATACATCCCCAAGTGCTTGGGCATTGCCTGTGTCCAGAGCCAGTTGAAGTGCCTTCTTGCTCTCTGTGAAGCGCATGATTGGATCAGGACAAAAGAAGGCAGGATCGCCTATGAATCGAAAAACAGAACCATTACTTCTCGTGGAGATTAGGAGCTGTAAAGGAGATCCATTCCAGTTGAGACCGGATTTTCCTTTTAGTCTACCAGCATCTGTGGGCGGATAGTGAAGCACGACCTGACAGAGTCTTTCTACCTGGCTCAGTTCAACTGCTGCTATACACTGAGCAACCTGTAAGAGGTCTCCCAAATACTTGGATGCATAGGACTCACATCCTTCCAGTGGTACAGCTTCATCATGCAACATTAATCCCTCTGTTACTGTGTTCTGATAGCCTTATGATATGATTGTTTTATAGGTTGTGGTTTAGTGTGAACATAAAATTTTTGCACACCGCTTCTTGAACAACCTCAGAAAGGTTTATAAGGAAGTGTATGAAAAGCAATTTGGAAAAGAATTCAAAAGGAGGTTGACAAAAATGCCTAAGGAAGCACCGGAATTGCTCTACAGAGATAGGGCCGAGAATTTCGTGAAGCTTCTGCAGGAAAACTTCAAGAAAGCAGGAGTCACTGTCGACTCGGGCACTATAGCGAATGTGTTGGAGAAGACTAACAGCAGCCTAACGACCTGTGATCAGTGCACAAATGGCTGGAGATGGTAAGAGGAGAACAATGGCAGAAGAGGGCAATGGGAGGCTGAGCAGCGTAATATCACAGCACGAGTCTCTAGATGCATGGTGTGAGAGGATGAGTACTCCGGACATGCTGGCTGATGGGATGCAGAGACCGAGAGTATCAGAGCAGTGGAGATTGCGTAATGACATACACAACATTGTGGCGTACAGGTGCTCTATGGAAGGACATGTACTCAGGGTGCTGACACCTTTTGAAGCCTCGATTATCCCCCTGTTTGACGGAACGAATACAATTGATGATATCAAGGATGCCTGCCTGAGAATCTACTCTCCTGAAGAAGACTTTCGAGTACAATTTTCCGAAGAAGTTAACATGATTCTGGATAAAATGATGTCGATTGAAGGGCTTCTGGCTCTCGATGGAGGCACAAGCCCTTCTCTGCACGGCTCTCTGAAACATCTTCTGCCTGATTTTGCGCACTATCACTTCCCGGCTCCCCGTCTTGAACGACCGCTTTCAGTCATGATCGCTTTTACCAACCGATGCAGTTGCAGCTGCCGCTACTGCTATGCAGAAAGACGCGACTGCAGAGAATTTGCAGTAGATCAATGGATTCCAGTCTTCGACGAACTTGCAGAAAACGAGATATTCCTGGTGGATATTGCTGGAGGAGACATTTTTGCCCGTAAAGATGCTTTGAAGATCCTGGGGGAAATGGTCTCCCGGGATTTCACATTTTTCCTGTCTACCAAGAGTCTGATCAGCATCGATGAGGCTGAGGGACTGGTTAATATGGGTATTGGGCTCGTGGACGTTCCAAAGTACCTGAGGCGGCGCGTTCAGGTGAGTATTGACAGCGCGGACAAAGATGTTGCATCTTACCTCGTTCGCCATCCTGGCTATCTTGAGCAGGCAACCCAGACTGTCATGAATTTGCTGCGTGCTGGCATTTCTCCGAGAATAAAGTGTGTTCTGACCTCCTACAATGCAGACGCACCAGAGAAACTTGTTCCCTATTTTGCAGATTTAGGTGTGGCTACATTTGATTTCGTGTACTATACGAAGAGCTACTATCGTCATGAGAATTCTCTCTTTTTGTCTGCCCAGCAGAAATTACACTTGCACAGAATTTTTGAAAAGTTGAAATTGGACTATCCCTCGCTGGATCTGACATTTCAAGATGAAACTACCACGAATAAACCACTGGCAATGAGTTGTGAGCAGTGGGATTCACGCGCTGTCTGTTCGGGAGGACGTTCCAACATGGTAATACAGCCTGATGGCGATGTCACCCTGTGTGACCAGGTTCCTCACAGGGATCCATTTGTGGTAGGGAACGTTTTTGAACAATCTGTAATAGATGTCTGGAAATCGCAGAGACTTCTGGATTTTCTGTACCCAGAACGAGAGAAATTCAAGGGAACAGTATGTTTTGACTGCTCTCAGTTTATAAGATGTATTGGACCTGAAGGGCTGAGGGGATACTGCTACCGTGATGCACTCTTCTATTATGAATCCATGTATGATGCTCCACCTGAATGCCCCTGGCAGAATAAACCCAAACCACGGAAGGCATGATGTAAGGTGAGACTAGAAAGAAGACAGGATACACGTGTATAACACTCTTGGAATTAGTAATAAGTCTTGTCTCAAAGCTGGAAAGGTTAAGAATGACACCTGTGAGTATCTTGTAATGCTCGCTCCAATATACTAGGAGAAGGCTACTGGAGCTTACCACGAGACTAATAAGGAAACCTGAAATCAAAAACACTCCCAATCCAAAGGTATTAAAACTTTCGATTTTCATCTTACGAGTATGCCTTTGTTTCAAGAGACACACTCATTTCTCCACATTCCCGTCAACGTCATCGTTGATTTCCGACCACTTCCTTGAATATTCTTATTGCTGCCGCGTTTTCACTTTCAATCTTGAGATTCTTTGGAAAGATCGTACTCCCATGCTCAAATAATTCCCTCCATCGTGAAGAGGCAATCTAATCACGTTTAGACTTTCAAACTGTGATTGACATCTTTGAAATGTGTTACACGTGTAACATCGCTTGAGCAGCAACTGTATTTGGAAGAAACAGAAAACTATATATAGCAATAAATCCAGTTTATGACATCAATTGATAAATGTTAAATTGAAGTTAGGAGAGGTGAAGAAAATGAAGGAAACTGAGGACTTCTTCAAAATGCTTGGTTCCAGGAGCACAATCGAGATACTGGAGTTTCTGGGTGATCACGGTGAGGCTCACCATAAGGAGATGTTGGAATTTGTGTACATCAATACATTGAACAAAAGATTAAGGAATCTTCTGAGGTACGGATTGGTCCAGCACCATCTGGAGAGATCTGAGAGAAAAACAGAGTGGTATGAAATAACGGAGAAGGGAAGAAAGGTCCTCTATCACGTGAAAGAATTAGTAGCATTGATGCAAACATAAAATCAGAGTTTTTTTCCTTTTGACTTCTTTCATGAATGAATTTCTATTTTCTTTCCATTTAATATGCTGGAAGTGTTTATTTTCTTGCATATGTCCTGTTTGTGGAAAAGGACAGGATGATCAGATTCCATATATATAATATGTACTTGATGAACTGTACTACGATGGAGGGAGGGTTCGCATTATATCCGGGTTTACGTTAGAAGCTGATTTCTGCCATGAACGTGACAGAGGAGGAATCACCCTTCCTGTTTTTTACTCATTGGTTGCTTTGATCAAAGCAGAATTTGATGGACGTGGGAAGTGAGATTTCCTTATCAGATGTTACACGTGTGACATTTTAATCCCAAGTGCAGGAGTATTGAAATTCAGGCCTTTCGTAGTACATAGTATTTTGCGATTTTCCCTAAAGTCGTGATAGAATTGAAAGGTGAACATGTAGAGGACATCACCTCTCTTAATTGGCTTGAAATCAGACTATGATAGGATCAATAAGTTGAATTCAGAGTGGGAGCAGTTTTCCCGCTCCTTTTTCGATTCAATTTTCTCAGGCCATATTCTAGACCGAATCTTGATGTTACAGGTGTAACACTTTGATTAGGTTCTCCAATTTACAGTGACTAAGATTTTTCACTGAAGAACCTCATAACTATGATAGATTCCGGTTGAGTCTATTGCTCCAAAGGTTAAAAAAGAGTAACAGCAAGGTAATGCTGTGATCTTGTGACCCAGATCAAGACTGTCTGCCCGCGGGATTGCTATGATACATGCTTCATGCTTGTTTCAATACGTGAAGGCGAGCTCACAAGAACTATGGGAGACAAAGATAACTTCGTCACCCAAGGATTCCTGTGTTCACGTGGATACAGAGACATCGAGAGAGTGCAGAGTCCTGAACGTGTCCTGTATCCGCATGAACGGATTGATGAATATATTGAACAGATCTCATGGAATGATGCACTTACTCTGCTCTCTGGAAAGATAAAGGATACATTGGATGAGTACGGGCCTCAATCATGCTTACACGTGAATTGCATGGGTAATATGGGATTGTTCAGTTCATATCTGCCGCAGCGGTTGTTCTATGCTTTGGGATTTACACAGACGGACAACAGTATTTGCAGCAAGTCAGGACATGAGAGTCTGTCATTGCATTACGGGCTATCTTATGGCTGCAATCCTGATGAACTCTGTACTACGGAATTGACTGTCTATTGGGGATTTAATGCTGCTGTGAGTGCTCCCCATTTCCACAGACTGTCAATGAAAGCTCAGAAAAAAGGTGGCTTAATAGCAGTTGTAGATCCAAGAAAGAGTGAGACAGCACATTCAGCTGATCTCTGGATTCAAGTAAAACCTGGAAGTGATGCAGCACTGGCTTATGGAGTTATGAAGTATCTCATCGAAAATGACTTAGTTGACTCTCATTTCGTCGATACTTACACTTACGGGTTTGATAGACTGAAAGAAGAGGTATCTTCATGGAGTAGAGACTCAATTGAAGGATATACGGGTGTAACCTGGAATACAATAAGAAAACTGGCAGAATTGTACTGGGACCACAGTGAAAATGTGACGATGATAGGAATAGGAATGCAGAAAAGCCTGCATGGAGCTGAATCTGTGAGAGCAGTTTCCTTCATTCCCGCTCTTCTTGGTATTCACAGAGGATTCTACTATTCCAACTTTCAGGGGACTCACGTTGATCTGCCTCTTATAACAGGTGAGAGACTGACCAGTAAGAATTACACAATCGTGAGTCAGGTAGCACTAGGTAAGCTTCTCGAGGAAGGGGAATTCAGGCTCGTCTACATCCACAACATGAACCCTGCAGTGACATTGCCCAATCAGAAGGCAGTCAGAAAAGGATTACTGAACAAGAATGTATTCGTGGCTGTACATGATACCCACTGGAGTGAGACTGCCCGATGTGCAGACTTGGTTTTACCTGCTCCAACATTTTTCGAAAAGGAGGACGTTGTAATCCCTTACGGTCACAGATATATGAGAAAATCTGAGAAAGTGATTGAACCCCTGGGGGAAAGCAAGGATGAATTGTGGGTTGCTCAAGAACTGGCTCACCGATTAGGGTTAGAGGAACAGTGGCTGTACGAAGATCCATGGGAAGTACTAAAAGCTTTTCAGGGTTCATTTGAAAATGGAGACATTCTAAATCTGAAAGAGGGAAAAATGCTGCAGCTTAAAATGAAACCAAGAAATGAGTACCAGACCCCTACAGGGAAGATAGAGTTCTACTCTACACGAGCTGAAGAACTGGGGATTACACCTTTGCCAAAGCAGTATCCACTACCTGAAAATGGTTTCATTTTCCTGAACAGTGCAGTAAAAAATTATACTCACACGCAGTTCCAGGATGTGTACGGAGTAATCCCTCCCATAGTCTTCATTAATATAGAGGATGCACAAAGGTATGGCATTCATGATACAGATATCGTTGAATTGTACAATGGCTTGGGTTCAATCAAGTTGAAGGCTGTGATCTCCATTTCAGTTCCAAAAGGTGTGCTCTGGGCACCGCGACAGGGAAAGGATGTAGAGGGGACTCCTCAGAACAGTATTGTACCAGATACAACCCAGAAAATAGGGGGAGGACCTGTCTTCAATACAACAATCGTTGAAATAAGATGTCGTTGAATATCTTTTTTGAAAGCATTGGCAGTACAGAGTCTGCAAATTGGGCATATGTTACACGTGTAACAATCAGCTAAAATAATTCTTGATTCTGAGATAAATGTCTGTCATAAACAGATTTTCTTCTGTAATAACAAAAACTGAAGACAAAAACTATTTAAGCTAAACAAGAAGTGTCTCACCATGGCGGATACTGTGCAGAACCAGAGAGACTACATTGTTTCTATTCACAAGCACATTGATGAAATTGACAGAGAGGGGTGGGATTCACTGGTCCAGGACAGGATGTTTTGCACCTGCCAGTGGATGGAGCTTCTGGAGCACTCTGCACGGGAGGATATTACTTCCTACTACATCACTGTGACCAGAGATCATGCCCTCGTGGGGGCAGGTGTGTGTTACAAAACGAGCAGGACATTATGGAGGGTTCGATTGCCGTGCATTGCCTGCATCTTCCCCTTTTCTGAGGAAATGCCCCTGTTCGTGAAGGAAGGAGAAGACACTCTTGTTATTTTCTCTCTGCTGTATGATGCACTCGAAAAGATCACTAAAGAAGAGAATGCGAAAATGCTCTTCATCGCCTACATATCTGATGAGAACTGTCTCAATTTTCTCAAGGGGAAAGGATTTTCTTTCTTGAAACAGGCACCCATGACCTATCTGGACATTCAATGGGAGACATTTACGGACTATTTGAGGGCATTGCCAAGAAAAGCAAAGAAGAATATCAGACATACCTTAAATCAGGGGGAAAGAAGAGGACTTCGTCTGGAACATTCCCAGGATTTTTCAGATTCAGAGCAGTTGTTCAGCCTTTTTGCTGCAAACCTGGAACGCCATGGATATGAGAATGTGGTTCCGTTTACTGCAAAATTCTATGATAACCTTGGGAAATATGTTAGTGAATATGCATATATTCTGCGCTGTTATCATGAGCATGAATTGCTTGGGTACTGGACCTATTTTTTTGATGGAAGATTGGCTTCAATGGTTATTTCTGGCGTAGGCATTCATGGCAGAGAGTACAATGCGTATTTCAACATCTGCTATGATGCAGTGAGAGAAATGATTGAGAAAGGGTGCAGGCAGATACGGTTTGGTTCAACAACCTATGAGGTCAAGCGACGCATTGGATGCACTTTGAGAAGAACTAGAGCATCAGTGAAGAGTATGAACCCATTCCTAGATGTTGCATTGAAATTCTTGATTTTTTTCCGGAACCTCTGGATCGAGAAAAAGTATCCTGTCTGAGATTGCATAATATATGTAATATGTAATATGTATGAGAATTCTAGTTTGTGAATTGTTATGTTCTTCAAAACCTGATGAGCATGTGCTTCCTGTTTTCATTGACAGTCAATTTGGCACTCAAGACTTCACTATTCAGATTGTGGTTTTCAATTATCTTATACATCTTTTCAACAGAGAGTGTCAGAATCCCTCTTGAAGAAACTAACTTGCCGTAATCTGACAGTCTGAGGGAAATCATGAAGCGGAGACCTCCAAACAATCTCTTATTCTTGAGGGCATCCTCCAAGAAGCCCAGTACATCTGAAAGCCGTGAAGTGCTGGAGACAATATCTGCAATGATGAAGAGGGCTCCAGGTGAAGCGAGGTTTCGCACTTCTTCTATGAGCTTTTCTACGCGATCAGTGCTATCATAATATTGGATTACACTCAAACAGATTATCTTGGAGAACAATCTGCCTTTCAGAAACGAAAGATTTGTGTAGTCGCTTCTATCTAGGTTGTGGAAGAATATATCCTTTTCATGTCTGAATCTTTTTCTGGCCATATCAAGGTATCGCTGCGATGCTTCAAGACCGTGGAACTCTTTTATCTTCCCCTTCAGGGAAGCTGCCAGACAACCGGGGCCACAGCCAATATCCAGGACAGTGTCGTCTTTGCTGTAATTGAGGATAGATTCTGTGGACTTTGCAAAGATATCTGCAAATAACTGCCATGCAAAATGATCGAATGTGTTTTCGGAATTCCAGTATTCAATCCAGCTGTTCACTGATTTTTCTTCATTGTTGGATTCCTTCCTTCCTGAGGGGTTTGCGTCCTGAACTGCCTGACTTTTCATCCCCACTGATTCCATTTCCATGTTCACCTCTTGAGAGGATGATAGACGTATTCCGTGTATGGGAATTTAGTTTATAAAGTTTTGCATTCCTATATAATAGGAAAGTACCAAAATAGCAGCTTTAAATCAGAATTTTAAGCCCTAAGTTTGAATGTTATATCTGGAAAATATGAAGTCATTTTTCATGTTACAAGTGTGACAGAATTGGGAATGTTACTTTCCCAAGCGAAAAATTTATCTTGAACAGATGCAAGTGTGAGCGTGCTTCCAAGAATGGTTTATCTCATACTAAAGATCAGAAAAGAACAGTATCTTTCTCCTGAAAAGCTGGAGAGAATACAGGAGAAATTACTGCAGGAAATGGTTTTGCATGCATACAGGAATACGCGATTTTACAGAGCCCTTTTTGACCGATGCGGTGTCACTCCTCGCGATATAAAGACAAGAGAAGATCTGAAAAAACTTGAGCCCACGAAAAAGGCAGATCTTCAAGAAAACTTCAAAGACATGGTGGCTTCAGGGTACACTGAAAGAAATTGTGCTGTCACCTATACTACAGGATCTACCGGGACTCCTGCAAAGATCCTTTATAATGCATATACAGTAGACTACTACAGAGCCTTGAGTATAGTGGAATTTCTGGATACAGGATATTATCCCTGGGAGAGACTGGCCTACACCAAGAGGAGCAGCTGGAAGTCACACGTTCTCCAGAATCTTGGAATACTGAGAGCATACCACATTAACTCTACCTTACCTGGGGAGGAACAGGCTTCTCTATTGAAGAAGATAGATCCTTCCCTGATTGTTTCCTATCCCACACTCCTGCATTCAATAGCCAGTGTTGTTGAGAAGAAAGGGTATGTAATACGCCCGAAAGCAGCTATCATTGGAGGTGAGATTCTGATGCCGCATGTGCGAAAGTATATTGAAGATGTTTTCTGCATGCGCATTCTTGAGACATACGCCACTATAGAATTCTCTACTATAGCGCGGGAATGCCTTCATGGCAACTGGCACATTAACTCTACGCAAAATGTTGTTGAATTCGAAGATGGGAGGATTCTGGTCACAGGATTGATAAACAAAGCTGTTCCCCTGATACGGTACGACATAGGAGACAGAGGACATCCTAAAGAGGGTGTATGTCCATGTGGGAGAGGATATCCTATGATGGAGATTCTTGAAGGAAGAAATGAAGATATTTTTGTCTTGCCTGATGGGAGAGAGGTTCCTTCCCCGCGGGTTGCAGGAGTCAGAGTAATACTCGATACGACTCTTGCTGCCAAGAGGTATCAGATAATCCAGGAAGACTACGATGTATTCACTTTGAGAATCGTTCCGACTGAGCAGTTCACAGAAGAGATAGAAAAGAGGGCAAAAGAAGAATTGATCAGGAATTTAGGATATCCCGTAACAGTCAATGTGGAGCGCGTGGATAGAATACCATTAGTTGATGATAGAAAGTTGAGAGTCAATATTTCCAGAATCAAGAGATAACTCAGAGAGCTTTCGGAGCTATTCTTATTGCGATCCAGTGACATATGAGACCATTGATGTCTAGATCGTGCAGATCCTCACCAGTTCTTGCCAAGGCATGAATGTGGATCGTCGAGAATCCAGGTCGTATTCTACCGTATTGCTGCATTTTCATTTCCCTATTTTTATTCTCTTGTGTAGCAAGCCCATACAAGGCTGTTCCTGATGAGTCGTCTCATTTCAGCATCGGATAGCCCTGTTTCACATCACCCTTCGTGAGGATCAAAATATGTCAGAAAAGCATTCACTCATAACGCTGTTGATCTTATTGATTCTGAATCAACAGGCAATCATAACGGCAGATTCTGTAACAGTGTCACTGGGAGTGAGAAATGTACCCCCTTCTCTTTCAAACCTGAATATAATCGTCGAAAAGGAAACTATCGAGATATCCTTTCTGGTGGAAGAATCGAACACTTTGGCTGATCTCGGAGAAATAGTGGTGGTGGTCTATGAAACAGGTGATGGAATGGTGATCCGCAAGTTTCAATGGAAAGGCCTCGGAAGTGAATGGAAACCAAAGCCAGAGACTTCTCTGTCTCCCTCAGAGGACCTGAGGAGATTGAAGTATTTCCTCTTTTCACTTAGAATTTTGAGAAAGGAGTGTTCGAGACTGATGATATCTGTCACAGTCACTGATAGTGCGCAAAATCAGACTCATGATAGTATAGTCCTTGACCTCTGATCCCGAATGCATTTAGTATTCCGAACCTCTCCCCAATCTAGGATCATTTCCAATAAGAAATGATGACAACAAGATTTAAATTACCTGGAACAGAAACGTTAGATAGTATACCAGGAGATAGAAAGATGAATGAACAGAATTCAACAGAGCAAGAGAAGCATAGCAGGAATCTGGATGGGAAAACAGGTATTGCCACTCTGATCAATGATGAAAGAGGAGATATCAAGTGTTTCAACAAGGGATGTTCAGCGCTTTTTGGGTATTCCAGAAAAGAAATGAAAGCACAATCTGTCAAGTCACTTGTCCACCCTGATGATATTGAAAGGGTTATGAAGTTTCATGAAAGGTGCATTCTGAACATGGATATTTCACCAAAATATGAATTCAGGGGGATCAATAAGGAGGGACACACAGTCTATCTTGAAGCCATCACGTCTAGAAGGGGAAAGAGAGCTTGTTCGTATCTCTGGGATATTACTGAACATAAGAGGATAGAGAAGGAACTTGCAGAAAGTGAAAAGAAATACAGAAGCTTGGTTGAGAACTTGAATGTTGGCGTATACAGGGTTACGCCTGGTACTGAAGGCTCGTTCATCGATATAAATCGGGCATTTGCCAGTATTCTAGGCTATGAAAGTAAAGAAGAGGTCATGAGATTAAAGGTCTCAGACATCTACTACAATCCAGCAGACAGAAAAAAGTTCAACGACAAAATTCTGGCTGAAGGTCTTGTGAGAGACGAAGAGCTCCATTTGAAGAAAAAAGATGGAACGTCTATCACAGTATCTGACACCGGAGTAGCCGTATACAGTAATGGAGAATTGATGTATTTTGATGGTATTCTGGAAGACATATCTGAGCAAAAGAAGACTGAAATGGACTTGAAAATCAAAGGAAGTGCCATTTCCTCATCTATTAATGCTATCGCTATTGCTGATCTTGAAGGTGTCCTGACATATGTAAACCCATCCTTCCTTGAAATGTGGGGGTGCACTGATGAGAAGGAGATTCTGGGGAGACCTGCTATAGAGTTGTGGCAGAATGAGAAGCAGGCTTCAGAGTTACTTAAGGCTCTGGTAGAAACAGGAGGGTGGATAGGGGAATTGGTTGGCAAGAGAAAGGACGGTACATTATTGAATATCCAGCTTTCAACGAGTTTGGTTGAAGATGAGAATGGCAACCCTATCTGCATGATGGGCTCATTTGTAGATATTACAGAACGCAAGATGGCAGAAGAAGCAGTTAAACAGCACGAACGTGAACTTTCCATCCTGAATGCAATCTCTGCAGTCGTGAGCCAGTCGCTCAATATTGATGAAATCTTGGATGCAGCTTTGGACAGATTGCTGAAACTCCTGGGTTTAGACGTCGGAGGTATATATCTTGCTGACCCAGTATTTCAGAAGTTGGACTTGGTCATTCATCAGGGCGTATCTGAAGAGTTTGCCATTGAAATGGGATCAATACAGGTTGATAAGAAAACCCTGGAAGCAGTAACCGCAAGGGGCAGGCTCCGGAAATTCATACTGTCTACCAAAGCAGTCTTCAAGAACCAGAAAGAATTGAGAAGAATTCTGAAAGCTATGAAAAAGGAAGAGCTAGACCTTGACTCCTGTGTTCTCACATTATTGCAGGCCAAGGAGAACATTTTGGGTCTGATGATATTGGGCAGTCGGGAGTCTCGGCAGTTTTCTGAAGCAGAGCTGGAGTTACTGGCATCTGTTGGCCAGCAGATCGCTGTTGCAATTGAGAATTCACGGTTGTACAGAGCGAGCCAGGAAGAACTGGAAATGCGAAAGAAAACAGAAGAAGCACTGCGCGAGAGCGAGGAAAAGTTCAGGAATCTCATTGAGGATGCACGAGATACTATCATCACACTTGATTTGGAGG
>CAZFAR010000018.1:0-17464 GCA_964516825.1 uncultured Thermococci archaeon | reverse complement strand
AGAAGCTGTCAGCACAAGACAGAACCAGGATGCGCAATCAAGCAGGCACTCGAGGATGGTACCCTTGATGAAGAACGGTATAGGAGCTATCTCAAGCTACAGAGAGAACTGAGAGCCTTAGCAATGCGGAAAGAGAGAAGAGCCAGGATCAGGTAGTGAATCAGCATTCAACGGTTTGAGAAAGGAACTGAAGGTAATAATCTGAACAATCTCTTGAACAACCCTATTTACCTGTTTTGAGCTGGATGAGGCTGCTCATACTATTCAACTGGAAAGATCGAAAATCTTTTTAAATCTACAGAGAAGGTGCACAGGATGACACACAATCGTAAACTGATACCAGACAATGTCATGATCGATCCATCAATTCAGGGAGTATTAAGGAGATGATTTCATGGATGTATTCTCGCACATGTTTTTCGGATTCATTCTAGGTCATGCATTGCGATTGGATAAGAAAAGACGGACAATTCTCATCATTGCATCAGTTTTCCCTGATCTTGACTCTCTCTCCTTTGTAACTGGGTGGGAAGCATTGTTCCAGTTTCACCGTGGACCTTCTCATTCCTTTCTTTGCGCATTACTGATACCCTTGGCAATGGGTATGATCTATATGGGTTTTCTATCTCGGAAATCTGGAACATTTTCAATGAAAGAGTTTTTCTCAATCGTCCTGATTTGTCTTGGTGGACTATTTGGTCACCTCTTTCTGGATCTGTGCACTCCCTGGACTACGAGAGTTCTGTGGCCTTTCTCGAATGAGGAGGTCACTTTTGATATTACGTCCTTTTTCGATCCCATATTCTTGGCAGTCCTTTTCTTGTCATCAATTCTCATAATGTTTATGAAAGATGTCAAGAAGATTCAGATCATCGCAGTTGTAGCTCTTGTCCTGATTTCTGTGAATTTCAGTATTCGATTGTACGAAAAAGGAGAGGCAGTTGAGGTAGTCAGAACTGCTGACGTAAAGTCGGTAATGTCGGTGCCAACCTACAGGCCTGACAGGTGGTGGGTTATTACAGAGACACCTCATGAGGATGGATGTATATACAACCTCTACAGTGTGAATTCACTTTCCAAGAAAATAATGAGCAGCCGTACAGTGGAAACTCTTTTCATCAACTATGAAGGTCCAGCTGAACCTCCCCTTGATTCTCCTCAAGAAGCAGTTGCATACTCCAAGAAAGACGACAGAGTGAGTGCATTCATAAGAAAATTGCGTCTTCCTGCAGTCGAAGTGACCTTTGACAAGGATACATGGCACATTTTCTGGTATGATGCATTCTCAGGAGTGGGTGAAAGGATGTCCAATGGAATAGCAGTTGACGTTAGAGTTGATGGAACACTTACAATAACCCTTTTGCTGCGTGGTCCCCCTGATGAAAGCGCTACTCTGATGTAAGAAACAGAATCTGATTTATTGTTGGCAGATGGAATCGACAGTCTGAATGATTTCTTGGAATAGGACAGAATCCTCTTTGATTCGCAGCAGAATGCGTCTTGCACCGTCCGCAAAATCCTCATGCTTCTCAAATCTGTCCACTACTTCCTCCAATGTCAAGAATTCTGTTTTCAATCTCACATTCCTTCCTCTCATATCCTCCATAGGATGTATTGAGCAGCCCTGAGGAATTCTGACCAGAAAAAGTGCTGACCGCTCGACATTGTGGATTCCATTCCACGCAAATTCTCCAATGTTACCAATGATTCTCAGATCTTTTTCTGAAATTATCTCAGGATAGCCGTTCTTTCCAGTTACCCGCAATTCTTCATTTGCCTCTCTGACAGCAGTTGACCACACAAGAGAGGCGAGATCAACCTTTTCACCCAGTAAGAGTCCCCAGAATTCTCTATCGAGAGCTACATGACCGCCGAAAAAATCATAATAACCTGCGTATGATCCTCCTTCTGGTCGAATCTGAAGAGCTACTTTCTTACTCTCACAGAGAACAGGGATCAGCAGTACAGTCACGTGGCAGAGCCTGATTCTTTCAGCCCATTCTCTATCTACAACACCTTTAATCTTGAGAGTTTCATCTACTACAGGGGTAAACTCCATTCTATTTCCTCCTCTAAATATCTTTTCCATTCCAAATTTTCAGGCCCAATCGAGGGATCTTTTCACTGCTTTTTTCCAGGTGGCATACCTTCTCTCTCTTTCAGCACGATCCATTTCTGGCCTGAACTTTCTGTCCACTTTACGGTACCTAATTATGTCTTCTTTTGATTTCCAGTATCCTACACTCAATC
Source organism: uncultured Thermococci archaeon (assembly GCA_964516825.1). GTDB lineage: Archaea > Methanobacteriota_B > Thermococci > Methanofastidiosales > SZ-28-30 > SZ-28-30. The sequence goes on along the minus strand of CAZFAR010000018.1, from coordinate 15,214 downwards.
CGGCAAAAAGAGCTGCCCCTAAAGCTGTGGCTTCAAGGTTTTGCGGCCTCTCTATTTCCACATTTAACAGATCAGCCATGAACTGAAGGACAAAATTGTTCTGTGACGCATTCCCATCTGCCTTGATTGACTTTATTTTAACCTGGGAATCCTCTTCCATTGCAGTCAGAATATCTTTGCAGCAGTATGCTATCGCTTCCAGGGTAGCTCTCACAACATGCTCTTTCTGTGTCCCTCTCGTCAATCCAATCACAATCCCTCGAGCCATTGGGTCCCAGTAAGGTGATGTCAATCCCTGGAAGGCAGGGACTACGTAGACACCTCCTGTATCTTTGCAGCTTGCAGCAATCCTTTCTGTCTCTGAGGGTTCTCCAATGATCTTCAACCCATCGCACAACCACTGCACTGCAGAGCCTGTGACGCCCAGATAGCCCTCCAGCATGTAGGTGACTTCTTCATTCAGATTCCAGGCAATCATGGGCACCAGTTTGTGAGGAGAGGTCACTGGCTCATTTCCCACATTCATGTCGATGAACGTGCCTGTCCCGTGGGTGCATTTGACTTCTCCTGGACTGAAACATGTTTCAGCGAATAGAGCTGACTGCTGGTCTGCGCACACGCCAGTAATAGGTATTGGTGTTCCAAAAACCGCTGTTTCACCGAAATCTCCACTCGTTTCTCTGACTTCAGGCAGTACATATCTTGGAATCTGAAACAGGTCTAAAAAAAGATCGCTCCATTCAAGCCTGAAAGTGTCAAACATGTTGGTAGCACTGGCATTACTGTAATCAGTGGCATGGACTTTCCCATTAGTCAGCTTCCAGATAAGCCAGGTATCTATAGTGCCTGCCAGTAACTCCCCTTTTTCAGCTCTTTCTCGTACTCCTTCAACGTTTTCGAGCACCCATCCTATGTGAGCCAGAGAGGTTGCAGGACTGAAGGAGAGGGTAGAAACAGTTATCAATAATTTCCCGAGTCTTGTTTTTTTTACAGGGGCAATCACGTTTGAAAGGGATTTTGCTATACTGCCCACTACGTGCAGTACCCTCATTTTCATTTTCTTATCCATTCTTCTGCACAATTCAGCAGCTCTCGTATCCTGCCAGGTGATAGCATTGTAAACGGGTTTTCCAGTTTTTTTGTCCCAGAGTAAGCTTGTAGATCTTTGATTGGTGATTCCTATAGCCCTGATGTTCTCAGAAGTAAATCCGCCAATCTTTAAGGATTCCTTCACCACTTTCACACATTTCTCCCAGATCACTTCAGGGTCCTGTTCTGACCATCCTGGTTCTGGATAAATCTGTGGAATTTCACAATACGCCTGAGAAACAATACTGGTCTCTCTATCAAAGAGTATGGAGCGAATTCCTGTGGTTCCTGCATCAATCACGAGTATGTATTCCATGTTGAATCCTCCGTGTGAGCATTTGGTGCATCACTATTTAAACCATTCTGAGGTCGCAGAAACAGAGGTCTAATGTTACACGTGTAACATCTCCCCAAATCCGCAAGACTCGCAAGTTCAATGGTCTTCGCATTTTCAATTCTCTGTTTTGAGTCATCTACTTCTTAGAACAAACCCCGTTCACAGAAGCTTGAAAGGAACACCTGAAGGCAAAAAAGTATATCTGACAGGTAACTTCCTTATTCCTTATAGCCTTTACTGTGGAGACAATTGAAGGATGAAGCTTCTCAGATTTGAACCTGTTTCAGAACTGGGAAGGAGTAGATTTTTAATGAATGATCCTATGTTGTCCCATGTCCATAGAGGACGAGATCGAAGAGTTGCGCAGGAGACTTCCTTGCGTCCACTCCAATCCCCCTCACATCCTTGAAATTCGTGAAAACGAGAAGATCTCAATCATAGGAGCAGACAGACCTGACAAAGCAGTAATTATTGGACCAGGAGGGTACATTGCAGGCAACCTCGCAAAACGTCATCAGAAATCCTTATCCATAACAGCCCATACGGACGAACTGATAAGAAACTTCAGAAAATCTGAATCAAAAAGACTGATTCAAATCATGAATGTGGATGGAGATCACAGGAGAATTGTAAAGATCCTTGAAGATCTTCTTGACGGCAGACCTCATGAAAAGAGTCAGATAACCATGGCAGTTGCACTCTCAGGTGGGAGAGACAGTCTTGCGTCTGCTGTCCTCCTGAATAACCTATTTCACATTCAGGGGTTCACTGTTTATCCATCAGACATGATCCTCCCTCCCCACGTGAGAGATTCTATCGATGAGGCAGTCAAAAAATTAGGGATCAGCCACGAATATATTGAAGCTGATTTCTCAGAAATTATTGAGAAATCATTAGGAGGCAGAATCCATCCCTGTGGCCTCTGCCATCATGTGACCAGTGATACCATACTCCAGGAATGCTCAGCCAGAGCTATACCTGCAGTCGCCTTCGGCGAGCTGCTGCCCACAGGTTCCCAGTCTCTGAGGATGGTAGAAAGTACTCTGATTGTGAATCTACCTGCATTTTTGGCTCTCACCAAAAAGGAGACCACAGACATTGCATCAGCCATTAAGGAGTATTCCTCTCTTGTTTTGGGATGCCCCTTGCTCAAAGCAGTGCACAAGAAATATCCTCACATGAAATATGCTACTGCAAAGCGCATACTCCGAGAAGTGAGAGCCGGCGTCCTGGAACCAGGAGAAGCTCTCAAATATTTAAAGTCCCTGCTGTAATACTCTTTCACTAAAAATTCATTTCAGTTCCTGAGTAACGTCAGTTTGCAGTCAATATCCTTGCATATCCGTGAAAATACATAATGGTAATATGCAGATGCTAACCTGTTATCTTCTGAATGTCCTCTGAAAAAACGGAGAGGGAACTCATACAGAGGTGATATCAGCAAAAACATTTGATAGAAGCTGCTTCCAGCCTCTATGCCATCATAAGGACCCAGTTCAGCCTTTTCCCGAATGGAGAATTTTCCCTCAGTGCGCTTCTCAATCTCTTCGCACACTGCTATGAACTTGGGGTCCTCCAGAAACTCTGAGACAGGAACCAAATGGAAAGAGACACTCAAAGTGCAGTATTCAAACAATTCTACCCGAGAAATCAGGAACTTGACACAGTCTATTACTTTCTTCTTGTTCTTCGTATAGTTCAGGACAACTGCATACCCTTCTCCCCATCCTGATGAGTCTGTTCTGACTCCCAATTTGCGGCGTACCTCTTCCAGCATCGATTCTATGCGGCCTCTCAACTTTTCTGTTATTGCCTGAATCTCCGATTCCACTACTTCAGGTTCTTCTTCCCAGAGCTCATCCTCAAACTGTTCAAATTCCAAGAGGATCTCCAGGTCAAATCCTTGGGAACTGTCCACTAAAGGAGAGTTCAATATCTTCTGTGTCAGGAGAAGAATACTGTTTGCATCTGTAGGTATCCCGTAGCACAGTTCGCTGGTATCCAGTTCGTAGTCAGGCAGCCATTCGTCTTCCATGCTTTTCACTGTACGTGGGTGATTAAAAACCTTGGCATGGGGATGATATTATTCAGATGCTTCTCTGTTACACGTGTAACAATTCAGAAATTGAAATTGCCCGTCTCATGAGGGGTTTTGTTCCAGAAAAGATGCATCATTTTCAGTTCTACAGTAGCTCAAGACCCTCTTTTAGAAAGAGTCTATTGTTTTTCTGGGATGTCAGGTTTATACAGAGTTCATGCCATAACTTCTTTACATGTAGTATTGGCACACAGAATCTCATCTGCTACTGCTGATACTTGAACGTTGATACTTTCCACAGTGTCCAGGATTAGTTGAACTTCTCGCTTGCCAGTTTCACTCAACCTCTTCAATCCTAGCGCGGCAGGATCGCCTTTTTCCAACTTTCTGCGGAACTCAGGGTCTGTAAGAGCCTTCAGAATCAACTCCCGGTTCGCTTTTTCATTCTTGCCTCTTTCTCTCATTCGAATCACCTCCGTATTCTTTTTTCAACACTTTCGAACTCTCTTTTTCATGCGCTGTTTTCTCTATACAAAGTTTATCCCTTGGTATTTAAGGGTTTCTATACCCCTACACTAATGCAAAGAGGGAATTCTCAGTTTTCTGCATTCTCAAAACAGCCAGTAGTTACGTACATTATGATCTTACTCCTTTACCAAGATTTTTCAAGATTTATAAAGGAGAGATGCATATCCTCTTTGTGGACGCGAATTTTCCTGATCCAGGCTGGAAACAGCCAGTAAATGAACCCAGTCCGGGAAAAGAGAAAGTCAGAACAGATTATGACAGATCAGCTTTCTGCTATGACAGACGATACAAAAAAATCCAGTGGGAGAAGTACACCATCATGATCGGCAATCCTGTGGAAGGGAGAATTCTAGACCTTGGTTGTGGAACAGGACTCTTATCCGAATTCTTGGAACAAGCTATTATCGGGGTAGATATTTCCATTCACATGCTGAAAAGAGCTAAAGCCAGAGAATCTGTGATTCAGGCAGACATAGATTTTCTTCCCTTTCGTAACTCAGTTTTTGATGCAGTCTTCTCATTCACATGTCTGCAAAATCTGCCTTCCCTCGACTGCATATTTGGCGAAGTGCAGCGCGTTCTCAAGAAAGGCCATCCCTTCATATTCACACTCCTCAAGAAAGAGTTCTCTCCATCAGTGTACGAAAAAGTGAACCTCTATTTCGAAATGCATCAGAAAAGAGACTGTGGAGAAGACATAGGAGTCATCTGCAGAAAGCGGTAATCCATAAAGCAGGGTGGCTCTGCTTTGGAGCTTCCCTTCTTTCGAAGTTCTTTCCTTCCATTCCTTTCGGATTGGAATTCTGCTCGCATCAACACGAAGTCTTTGCGTGCTCTCCTCACAGAGCCAACATCAATAACCAAGGGAAGTATATAAATCTTTCGGTTCAAAGCAGTTACAGTAAATTATAACTAAAAACAAACTTCCACTGGAACTTTTTTGCACATTTCCATCCATAGAGAGTAGTAATTCCTAGAATCCCTCAATAATTTCGTAATCGGCTGAGTCTTCATAAAATAATACCTTTTTGGCAAAGATAATGCCATTTTCTCTGGCTTCTTCTACCAGGGGGTGGATGTCCTGATACGTGCGTGATACATGAGCTATGGCAATGGTCGTATGAGGAATTTCTTTTTGAAGTTCAAGAAGATCCCGAAAATGTACATGGAATCGGTCTTCTGTCTCTGCATACTTTGAAGCTTCAAAATATCTGCATTCAGTCACCAAGAGATTGGGGGAAAAATCGATGATTAATTCCTTATTTTCCTGTAAAGAACCCTTCCAGTCCCCAGTTATCAAGACAGTAAAATCTGTATCTTTTCTTTCAATGTACAGAGCCAGATTCATGACAGAATGTTTCAAGGGGACAGCAGTCAAGACAGAATCATTGATTGTTAATTCCTGGTATGGGGTCACTGGGGCGAGTACGCGCTTTCCCATACTGTGAAAGTTGTATAAGTCCTGATGGAGTTCAAAGCAGGTTTTCTCACAGACTGGCGTTTGATCAAAGGGGGCAAATATGGTGATAATCTCATCCTGACTGAGCAGAAAATCTGCTCCTCCTGCGACACTTGACCTGATGTGGTCAAAGTGGAAATGGGTGATCCAGTGTACATATTTATCTACCCTATTGGAACAGCCTGCATCTACATTGTAGTATTTATTCAAGATTCGGATACTGACGTATGGGTGGTATGGAGCGTGGAGCTCCAGCTTCGCGATACTGATGCCTGTTCTATCTGCCATTATGAAAAGGAAGAGAATCGAGTATATAAAGGTTTCCTCTACTTTTCATAAAAATGAGAGAAATCATCTCTCAAGTACGAATATAGACGCGTATGTTACACGTGTAACATGTTTGGACTTCATTTCTGAAGATTGAAACTCTAACAGGAACCATACTTTTATAAGGTGAAGCATTTACTTACAATCATGGAAAAGGAGAAATGTCAGGTATGCGGAAGATACACACCAGCTTTGAGAGAATGCATTCTCTGTGGAAAAAAGGTTTGTCCAAGATGTTTTCGAATAGCTATGGGTGTCTGCAAGATGTGCGTGCCTGGACAGGATAAAGAATATTATGACGTTCTCAAAAAATATGTGGATTAGTACAAAAACGAAAGGAAGTTCTTACTGTCATTCTTCAGAAGTTAAAGATTCAGAAAATGAAAACCTTAAATAGTACCATTCCTTATACAACCTATGAAAAAGACGATAGTTTTCACCTTAGCACTTCTCCTGGCAGGTTCGGCTTTAGTCATGTCACAGCCCTTTACAGCCACAATTGTCATCAATCCAGGCTGTGGTTCGCAGTTTGTATACGGCCAGAAGGCATGCGGACAACTGTATGTTTCAGATGATGCATGGGTAACCCGATGGGTGGAAGACCAGTACGGGAACATCTGGTACCATTGGGGCACGAGATACTACACTGCAGGGACCCACACCATCTGCGGGTACATGGGGCTGCCTATCGGTCTGCACATCATGAAGATACATGCAGTAAGAGTATCTGATGGGGCTGTAGCAGACAGTCAATGTCAGTATACGGTATGCTGCGGCTATTCAGTATGGATTCCTGACAGGCCTACCTGCAACTGTGAGGATGTAGTATTTTCTGTAGATGTGAGTAGAACGCAAGTCACTCCTGGAGATTACATTACTGTTACCGTAACTGTTACAAACAACATGGCAGCTGACTGCAATAAGAAGTTTGATGCAGGGCACCTAGAGATTGATTGGGGTATTCTCGGCGGTGACACCTCTCCATTGGAGAAGGATACGGCAGTGAGACCTGGGGAAACGAGAACTATTCTGGAGGAAAGGCATTTGATACCCCCTGTGTCAGAAGGGGAGTACAATGTGGTCATTTCCTATTCTGATTCAGAATGTACCTGGATCGATTACGCTACTGTGACTGTGGTTCTGCCTACTGCAGGCTCTTTCGAGATTCTGTCCTACCCTGATGTGATCAATGTTGATGAAAGGGGAAGGATCAGAGTACTGATACGTAACAAGAGCCAGAAAGATGCAGAATTTACTTTGTCAGTGAATGCTCCTCCCGGCATCTACCTTCCCCGAGCAGGTTATACTACCATAATACCCAGACAGGGATACCAGGAGATCAATGTAGAATTCCAGCCGAAGGAGGCAGGTACATACTCCATTGAATTAATATTGACCAGTGATGGCCAGCCCATGGGGACTGCTTCACTTTCTGTAAGAGTGGAAAAACCTTTGTCAGGTACTATAGAGATAGTGTCTCCGCCAGAAGATGTCAAAGTTGGTGAGAGCACTTCTACTGTCTTGCGGGTGACAAATTCAGGAGAGTATGACACTACTTACGAGATTTCAGCTGTGGGAATGGATGTTGAGATTCTTCCGATTCCTGAATTATACGTCCCCGGATCTCAAAGCAGGGATGTCGAGATTTTCATTACACCATTAGAAGAAGGTGTGCATCAAGTTGAATTCCGGCTGGAAGCAGAAGGCCAATTCATGGGTTCCAAGACAGTTTCCTTCGAAGCGAAAACTGAAAAGGGTTTCCTGCTCCTGATAGGTGCAGTCATTGCTGGGATTTTCGTTGTTCTTGCCATGGTCTTTCTGGTACTGAGGAGAACAAAACAATAGAAGTACATGGCGACTGAAGTTTGCATCAAGTACTGCAAGAGTGGACACAAGCCTCTGTTACACGTGTAACACGAACTAGCCAAGATCGTGAACATCACACGTATTCAGAGGCTGCAAAGGTTTAAGAGCCGTTAAAAGCGCAAATGCGTATGAGTCATGTCAGACCTATACCTGAAGAGCATGTCAAGGACTTTATTACTATTGTAGCCAACGCATATCCTGGTTTGAATCTGACAACAGAGGAGGATAGACAGAAATTTGAGCAGCGCCTTACGAAGATGTTAGAAGAAGAGGAAACAGCACACCTTTACGGGTTATACAGGGAAGGAATTCTTCTGGGAGGAATGATACTCCATGATTTCATGATGAACCTGTTCAATGTCAGAACGCTCGCAGGAGGCGTAGGATTGGTGGCGGTAGACCTCATCCACAAGAAGGAGAAAGTCTGCAAGGACATGATAGCCTATTTCTTGGGCCATTACAAAGAAAAAGGGAGCTGCATTGCCTGTCTGTATCCTTTCCGTCCAGATTTCTACAAGGAGATGGGATTTGGATTTGGAACAAGAATGCACCAGTACAGAGTGAATCCGCATCAGCTTCCGAAAACGGTGAAGGACCACATTCAGTTCATGAGTAAGAGTGACAGGCATGCAGTATTAGAGTGCTACCACAGGTATGCAGAGAAGACACATGGCATGATGGAAAGAAGTGAAAGATACTTCGATCGCATCTTTGATGATCCAGAATACAGAATTGTGGGATACAGGAAAGGGGGCAAGGTTATGGGATATATAATCTTCTCATTCAAGAAAGGTGATGCAGAAAACTTCATCATCAATGATATTCACATAAAAGAATTCATATACGAGACGAAAGAAGCACTTTCAGAGCTGCTAACATTTCTGCACACCCAGGATGATCAGATAAGATACATCTTCATCAATACACAGGATGAGTACTTCTATCATCTCTTTCCAGATCCTAGAAATCATTCAGATCATCTGATCCCCGAGGTATACCATGAGACTAATGTAGCGGGAACTGGGCTCATGTACAGAGTAATTGATACAGAACAGGTATTTACTATCTTGAGAGACCATGACTTCGGAAATCAGAACTGCAGGATAAATCTGCGTATAGGAGACAGTTTTTTCAAAGAGAATGAAAGAGCTCTTGTTGTCCACTTTGAAGGAGGGATATCTCATTTGGGTAGGAAAGACTATGATGTAGAAATCTCTCTGGATGTTTCTGATTTCTCCTCTTTGGTAATGGGAGTTGTCCCTTTCAGAAGGCTGTATCAATATGGACTAGCAGAAATTTCAGATCCTCACCGCATTGATTTGGTGGACCGGATTTTCAGAAGTGAAGAGAAGCCTGTATGTACAACAGAATTCTGATAGGATAGAGAGCATAAGAATTCTTACGTGAAAACTACAATCCAGGATGAAAGCTAGATCTTAGAAATGAAGAAAGAATCAAAATTGTCCCTGAGATTAAGACAATTGTAGCTCCTGAAGGCAGATCCAATAGATACGAAAGAAATAATCCAGAAATCGTCACCACAATGCCGGTTCCAATCGAGAAAAGTATCAATTTCTTCATTTCGTGGGTAAAATACCTGCTGATGGCTGCAGGCATAGTAAGCAGAGCAATAACCAGAATAACGCCCACTACCCTGATTAATACTACAACACTCAGCCCTACCAGACATAAGAGCAACAGAGAAAGCCACTGAACAGGCACCCCTACCACAGTGGAGAATTCCTCATCAAAGGACATGGCGAGAAGCTCCTTGTAAAATGCTAAGACAGCCATGACAATGATGATGTCCAGTGCCACCATCATGGCCAGATCAATCTTGGGAACAGTCAGAATGCTTCCAAATAAATAGCTGAACAGATCAGGAGCATAACCAGGAGTCAGATGAATGAACAGAACACCCAAAGCCATGCCCACGGGCCACATTACTCCAATGGCGGTATCCTCGCTCACCCTGGTTTTCTTGCTGATGACACCAATTGCCACAGCAGAGAGAATACTGAAGGGAATGGCAGCCAGAATAGGATTTATCCCCAGAAAATATCCCAGCCCGATCCCTCCAAATGCAGCATGGGATATTCCGCCACTGATGAAGACGATCTTTCTCACTACCACATACGTACCCACAATGCCGCAGGCAATACTGACCAGGAAGGCGGCCAGCAATGCATTTCTCATGAATTCATATTGGAGAATCTCCATTTTCGTGCCTCCTTAATACTCTGTGAGGAATTCCATGGGCCAAAACTTCTATGGGACACTGATAGATAGCTTCAAGGTTCTTTAGTCCCTCTTCTACAGGCCCGTGGTAATACAATTTCTGGTTCAGACAGGCAATTCTGTCGACGTAAACTGATACAACACTGATATCATGGGTCACCAAAACGATGGCCATATTCCCCTTTAAATCTGAAAGGAGCTCGTAGAACGATCTCTGCATGTCCGGGTCAATGCTGGTGGTTGGCTCGTCCAACAATAACAGCCCAGGGCCTCTGGCTAATGCTCTGGCCAGGAATACTCTCTGGAGTTCTCCTCCTGATAGGTTGCCGATCTGTCTGGATACAAAGGAAGACATGCCAACCTTATTCAGGGCATCAAGTGCAATTTCTTTATCCCGAAAAGAGTACGGCCTGAGCACTTTGGTGTACCGCCCCGTAAGAACGACATCAAGAACAGTTATTGGAAACTGTGCATCAAAGGCAATGTGCTGAGGAAGATATCCAATTGATGCTCTCCCTCTTTCCGGAGATTTCCCGAATACTGTTATTTTTCCCTTTGCTGGTTTGATCAATCCCAGAATGACCTTCAGCAGTGTAGTCTTTCCGCCACCATTAGGACCAATTACAGAGAGAAAATCATTCTTTTCCACAGAAAGAGTGACATCCTCCAGTATAGGAGTGTGATCAAAATAGACTGATACGTTCTCCAGACTGACGATTTCTTCTCCCATACTATCCTCCTGCAAATGCTTCAGCAATCTTCCGCATGTTCTCAACGTAATTCTTTTCCAGTGGATCTATGAGAACGACTCTACCGCCAATCTCTCTGGCAATGACTTCTGCACTTTCTGTATTGAACTGGGGAGATGCAAAGATCACACGTATATTATATTGCTTTGCCTGCTGTATCAGGTGGGCAATTCCCTGAGGTGTGGGCTCCTTGCCCTCCTTCTGGATAGATATCTGCTGCAATTTGTAGTCTCTGCAGAAGTACGCCCATGAGGGATGGTACACCATGATAGTCCTGTTCTTTTTTGTTGATAGTGTTTTTTCAATTTCAGTATCAAGCGCTTCCAGCTCTCTTACGTATTCATCTCTGTTTTTCTTGTAGTATTCCTTGTTTTCGGGATCTATCTGGATCAATCCCTGATACAGGTTTTTCACCATGATCACTGCATTTTTCGGTGAGAGCCAGATATGAGGATCGTACCTGTTTCCTTCATCTCCTTCTGGTTCATCCTCCCTTATGAGCTCTATACCATGAGAGCAATCCACAAGAACCATGGTTTTGTTCATGTCAGCAATTCTGTCCATCCATGCTAATTCAAATTCAATTCCTGAACCTACCTTGGCATACAGGTGAGCTTTACTCACTTCTATTAACTGGCTTGGCGTGGGCTCGTAGGTATGAGGATTAGCTCCAGGTGGTACCATTATTGCTACCTGTACCCTATCTTTCCCTATTTTTTCTGCAAATTCAGCCTGAGGGGGTATACTCACCACGATTCGTATCCTTTCCTTTTCTGATGGGCTATTATTGAGGCATCCCACCAAACAGGTGATAAGAAGGACGACAATGATCATCTTTCTAATTTGCATGATGTCACCTGATCTCTTTATTCTCTTGGAATTATTAATATTTAAAGTTAACTATAATAATTATTAAGATATCAATTGGAATTATTATTAACCTGGTTTCTTCGATGGGATATAGGCTTAGGTTATGCGTGAAATGTTACACGTGTAACAATCAACTAGGAGACAAGAGATGGTAGGTTAACCTTTTAAGTAGTGCAATCAATGAGTGACTATGGCAGTCATCAGCATTTCTTTGAATGACAAGATGCTAGACGAAATAGACAAGATACAGGAAGAACTTGGATTTTCTGGAAGATCAGAGGTAGTAAGAGCGGGGACACGAATGTTGATAGCAGATAGGAAAGAAAAAGAGAGATTGATTGGTACCATAACCTCAATACTTCTGTTAATCCACAGTCAGGAAGTGGAAGATGCTGTCACAAGGATAAAGCATGATTTTGAAGACATAACGAATACACAGGTCCACAGCCACTTGAGAGGGGGAAAATGCCTGGAGATTTTTGTACTGGATGGCGATGCAGAGAGAATAAAGAAACTTGTAGAATTGTTCCAGGTGAGTGGAAAGATGGATTATGTCAAACTCATTGTCGCATAATCGTTCTAAGGCAGGGACTGGAAGTGACGATCTGCGTTGGAGAACGTTATTAATTGTCTTTATACAGAAAATGGATGGAGGAGACACCATGAATGGAAATAGAATTAAAGAACAAACCAAGTCATATTATGACGAGAGAGCGGAAGAATACGACGAAATCTACAGAGGGAAAGGTCATTTCACCCTGGACTCCAGATCCTATATGGAAGATGTAGCCAAGATTTCTGAAATTGTTTCAAAATTCGGTAAAGGACACCTCATTGACATAGCATGCGGAACTGGCTTCTGGTTACAGAGCTACTATCGAAATTGCAGTGAAATAACACTGATTGACCAATCAGAAAAGATGCTCAAAGAATGCAAAAAGAGAATTGGGAACCTTGGACTAATGCATCCAGTTCATTTTGTCCATAAAGATTTCTTAGAAATTGAACTGGAACCCTCAACATTTGAAAGCGCCTTTGTTGGATTTCTTCTGAGTCATTTCGTTATTGAGCAGGAGAAAATCTTTTTCTTGAAACTCAAAAGAATTCTGAAACTGGAGAGTCAATTCATGATTGTTGATAGTGCCTGGAATGATGAAAGGAAAAAATACAGGGACAAGGAGGGAATGCAGGAAAGAAAGCTAAATGATGGTAGAATGTTCACCATATATAAGCGATACTTTGAGAAATCAGATATTGATGAAATGGCGGAGAAGTATGGTTTCAGAGTAGAATCCTTTCATGCTGGGAAAGCATTCATTGCAGCTGTATCAAGGTGGGTATAGTCGTCTATTCACTACAAGTATGATATCAGCACTACTACAGATGGTGTACTCTGCCTGCGTGTAATATGGAATGAATCATTGACATTTTTCTACTTCTCATATGTTTTCTGCACTTCAGCATGACCGAGAGTCTCTGCAGGTCTACAGAAGCTTCTCGTAAGCACGTCTGTACATGGCTGCACCAACGAATATGATGGCATCTCCAACTAACCAAAACAAATCTATGGGATGACCGCTCCAATAGATTTCCTCCCACTGAAGGTAGCTGAAAGCCAGGTCGGCCAGGGAATACAGAATAAATCCAAGAGAAATGAGCAGCCATGCCTGACCGAGACGTCCCCCCAGGTATACCAAGGTCACCAGGAAGGCAACATACAGCAGCGCAAGATCTCCTGCAGGATACATTATATTCAGGAATTTTTCCACTGCAGAAACATCATCAGAAACTGCAATAGGATACAGGAGCATCCAGACAATAATTACGGATACAGAGACGACGACAAGGAAAGTTCCCAGCTTCTTCTTGGTACCCAGGTCAACGCCCAGCCTCTTGTATTCCAGAAAAAAGGCGCAGAAAAATACAGGATAGCCAAGAAGCCAGGAAACATCTGCCGCAGAGGGAAATGGCACTTCCTGTGCTACCACCTCCAGATAAAACCAAAGAGTCTCTCCTCCAAACCATAAGAGGAGGCCAGCAGAGAGTAGAAGCCAGACTGTACTCTCTCCCTTACTTGCTCTCAGACGGAGCCATGCGTATACTACAGCTGCAAAAGCTAGAAAACTTGCTACTACTGCAAGCATGTCAGTCAGTCTAGGTTCAGGATTCAGCCAGTAGATGAGTACGCAGACTATTACAAGAATTGCTGCTACACTATACACATATTTCATGATATTACACCTCCAAAAATTTCTCTTACAGGAGATTCCACACCCTCCAGCGATCTGTAGTAAAGGGTTTGGGTCGCTTTCTCTCCAAGTTCATCAGTCAGAAGCTCTACCTGGCAGTGCAGAAGGGAGACGAGAATTTCTTCCTGTCTTCTGAGGTCTTTAGGCAGACCCTCGAGATGAAATTCCAGGTCCTCCATACCTATTTCACCAAAATTCTCAGCATACAGAGAGAGCTTCTTCCAGAACTGCTGGGTGAGAATCGGCCCCTTGAGCTCTTTGTACGCAGTGAGAAGATCTTCTGATATCTTTAGAAAGACCTCTGCAAAGGGAACCTCCTGCAGGGAATAGATGTTGAGCAAGGCTCTCTCCATTTCCATAGTATCAAAGATTCTTGTGAAGGCTTCAGCACCTCTGAAAAGGTGGTTTCCCGAAAGGTAGAGAGCAGACCGAGGCCCTCCATTCTCTAGAGAGAGGTAATGCACATCTTTTTCCATTCCAATCTCTATGTAACCTGTAAACCTCTCTCCTTCAAGATTTCGAAGTAGGTTCTTGGGATCAATGAATTTTGTAGAAAGATCCTGATGAAGCGGCTTGCAGAAAAGCAGGCGGATCATCATGTCAACAATTTCTGAAGGAAGCATCACACTTCTCACCGTTTCAGAAGCAGTCTCACACTCTGCACGAGCAGCATTCTGCATGAGAAGGGTTGTCATACCATTTTCAAGGCGAAAGACCCTTTGGATTTTACCCTTTTCGTACAGTAGAAGGGTGCTTTCCCCCTTTATTTTGAACTCACAGTAACCAGTAAAAGCATCCTCGTACAAGGAATCCAAAAATTTCTCCACATTCACAAATTGGGTCATTATGGGTGAGTACTTTGCAGCACCTTCAGGAAGATACATTCGTTCAGTCCCCCTCTGCAGGGCTTTGTACAAGAAGGTATGCGAGACCACTTTCATCCAAGAAACGTTCCAGGCTTCTTCGATCCACCTCAGGCAAAGGCGAAATGTCCAGTTCTTCTTCCTCATGCAAGAGCTCCTGCCACTTCAGCCACAGATTCACCTGGCTCTTTGAAAGACGGACGACCTGAGTACCTGAAGGAAGGGGAAGAGGGGAAATGACATCCATGACGAACTCGCCAGACTCATCTCCGTAAGAAGCAAGTTTTATACTCCCTTCGATAAAGAGAATCTTTCCCTTTTCAAAAGTGAGAGCACCTGTGAAACCCTTGCCTCTGAGAACAGTCATTAGGTCCTTCAGGGTTATCTGATCTTTCACTGTGTCATCTCCATATATCTTCCGTTTAGGACAATATAAATATTTCTATCATTATCGATGGAGCATGCACCACTAGCTCCACTAGCTACTTATTAGAATAATGCTGTTCCAGAGCGAGACGCATTTTTTTCGATTCAGAAAGAAGGCTGGTCAAGTTAAGGATGGACACAAAAACTCCCCAAGCCAAGATCAACGCAGAGAGTT
>CAZFAR010000017.1:0-17476 GCA_964516825.1 uncultured Thermococci archaeon | reverse complement strand
AATTGTAATCAGTCATTTCTCCGTCGCCTCTATCTTTTTCCATAACAGTTCCGGAAGAGCTCGTGCTTTTCTCTCTGCATCCACACAAACCTGTATGCAGTACCCCCTCGCCAGCAGCACTCCCTCCTTATATACCTCATATTCTGTCCTCAGCGATTTCTCTCTCACTTCAGTAATTCTTGTATGCACCTCTAAGACATCATCGTATTTCGCGGGATGCCTGTATTCACAATGAGCTTCCACTATAGGCAGCATGAGACCTTCCTTCTTCAGATCATTGTAAGTGACCCCTAACTCACGATACATGGTCGCGCGACCAACTTCAAAGTAGACAAAGTAGTTCCCGTAATATACCCAGCCAGCCATATCTGTTTCAGAGAATCTGACCCGTACTTCAGTCTTGAAGATCATACCTCAACCAAAGAAAAATGATTTATAAGGGTTCAGTCCGAACAGCTCATTGTTACACGTGTAACAAAAATGAGGAACTTGATTTGACAATCGTATTCACAATCAGAGTCCTCAGATACGTGACAAGACATCCATGAAATGAGCCTCAATCTAATTCTTCTTTCTTTTTCATCCTTCTCATGCGCAGTCCAATCAGGAAAGCTGCTACCAAAGCAGGAATCAGTATAACTACCGGTATTCCTGCTTCCTTCTCTTCCTCTCTGACATCAGGCTCTTCTTCAGAAATTTCTTCTGATTCAGGAGTTTCTTCCACTATATGCTCAGAAGTTTCCTCTGTACTCTCTACAGGAGTCTCTACAGGAGTCTCTACAGGAGTCTCTTCTTCTTCAACTGCAGTTTCCTTTTTCTGAGCATCCACAAAAACAACAGTAATCCTGTTCATATCTATCTGCCCAATGCCAAGATCGGCTGCCGCTCTCATGTACTCAATCTCCTCGGGATCTCTCTCCAGCAGCAGCGACCCATACGCGTCCACTGCCACAGGATCAGTTCCCACCACTACCTCTCCCTGTTCCCTTACTTCCCCCGGTCCCCCAGGCCCATTTGTCATCAGGATCCGGTACGCATCCAGTATGATCAGATCTGGCTTAACAAGAGTGCTCAAATCTGCTATACACTCGTGCAGCCCTCTCCAGTGGAATTCTCCTCGATCCCACACAATGCCCATCAAATTCTTCATAGATAACGTGGTCACAGCCGACTCATGCACCTTCGCGATCGGAACGTTGATGAATACATCTGCATCCAGAACATCTTTTGAGACATCTGCCCTCTTCAATACTCTTCCTCGAGGTATATCCACATTCCTGTAATCCCTTTCAGAGCTGAGTGCTCTAATTTTTCCCCCAGCCCTTTCCACCACTTTTTTCATCTCTGTAGAAGCCATGCACATTCTGTCATTATGTATTGTATGATCCAGTACCAAAACTTCTTCGGCACCTGCCTCCCTGCACACTCTCACCAATGCTTCAACCAATTCGGGATTTGTAGTAGCAGCATACTCAGGCGCCATGTTGAAGGACATATTCACCTTGATTGCCACTTTCTGTCCTTTTCTTACCACTTTTTGAATGCCACCAAACTCGTCAAGAGCTTTGAGCAGTAATTCTTCAGGAGTACCATTCCGAGCAACAATTAGTTCAGATTTTGATACTGCATTTGAATAATTGTATGGAAGGATTCGAGAAATCTGGAAATTTCTGAGCACTCCAAGACTCAAGAGTAGTCCAAAACTTTCAGCAAAGAACTTCCGTCTCGTCATGGTGCGCATGGTCCCATTTTAAGAGAGAGTATAAAAAGATGTCTTCTTCTCATGGATTGGAATTTCCTTTTCTACCAAAAAAATAAATCGAAATTAAAAAACGATAATATATCTACTGTTACGTTACACGTGTAACAGAACTGCTTCATACAGAATATCTGATACCTTCAGAAAAGCTTTTATTGATCCTGCACACATTAAAAGAATGCACCACGAGATTCTAGGGGATCTATACCAGTGGCTCAAGATAGAGATTCGTTCGGAAAGCATACAGGGAAACTATCAGAATCTGCTCTGTAAGAGTAAGGAAATTGGTGTGAGAGATGAAACTGTTTTCTTTGGTACAGGCTGGCTCATTTTCACAGGAAATGGAAAGATCAAAGAATTCTATTTATCTGGCAGAGACACTGTAGTGTTCTCAGAAAAGAGAATATTGGCGGCAGACGTTACAGTAAAACAGGAATCACTATCCACAAATTACGTGTCATTATCAAGAGTCACCGGTCCTGGAACAGTCTTTCTATTTGGAAAGGATTTTGTAGAGTTCTATTTGGAGGAGAATGAGACAATAGAAGTGAAAACGAAGTGCATCACTGCTTTAGACAGCACGATTACCTTCAATCTGGACAGTAACTTCTCAATATTGACTGGAGTGGGGGCTGTGCTTCTTGAAGGTCATATACCAGAAGAACATAAGGTGGGATCGCTCTTTGACAGATTGTAGCCGGGAACTAGCCAAAAAATATGGGTATAAACAGGAGACTCTCAAAAGATATGTTGGATTGTTTGGAGAGGATGTAGAAGCATTTCTGAAAGCGTGTGAGGCTCAACCTAGAATACACATTCGGGTCAATACCCTGAAGATTTCTCACAACGAATTAAGAAAAAGGTTAGAAAAAAGGGGAATTTCCCTCAAAGAGGTTGAGAACGGTTTCCTAGTTTTTGAAAGTCCTTTCTCCCTCAGTTCTACACCTGAGTATCTGCTGGGATACTTCTACATACAAGGTATTGCAGAAATGCAGATTGCACCTTTACTAGAACCTCAGAATACGGTCATTGACATGTGTGCTGCCCCTGGAGGGAAGACCACACATCTCGCTCAACTCATGGAGAACAAAGGTGTCATAATAGCTCTGGATGTGAATAGAGAGAAAATAAAGGCTTTGAAAGCCAATATACATCGACTGGGTGTTACAAATACGGTTATATACTTGATGAGTGCTTTGGATTTTTCTTGTAGATCAGAGAGGATCTTGCTGGATGCTCCCTGTACTGGTTCGGGAATTATCAGGAAGGACCCTACCAGAAAGTACTCCCGTGATTTCACAGATATTACTTTCTGTTCCAGATTGCAGAAAGATCTTTTGGGGAAAGGGATTCAGAATCTGAAGAACAATGGTACTATCGTCTATTCTACCTGCAGTCTGGAACCTGAAGAGAATGAAATGGTGATCGATTGGGCATTGAGGAGCTTCCCAGTGAGAGTAGAGCGTGTAGATTTTTCTGTGAATAGTATCCCTGCTCTTAAGGGTTTTACTTCACCTTTTGGAGAAGAGCTCCGCAAAGATGTTACTTTATGCAGGAGGACATTCCCTCACATCCATGACTGCAATGGCATGTTTGTGGCAAGGCTGAGAAGGGTCAGTTAGCCATTTTCTGGTTGCATGTACTGTTAGGCCCGTCTTATTTCGGAATCTTTAGATAGCCTCACATTTTGTTAAGAAGCTTCAAGAAAGCTATAAAAAGAAAATCAAGAACGTATTAAGACATCTCAAGGAAGAAAGCTTTTCCAAAGACACATCTTGCATACAACGTTGAGATAACCAAGCAGCAGCAATTGGGGACACGCTCAACCAATAGGTTTATAAATATTACTGGGATTACTCCCCCATGAGATTTGCACAGCTCATCGATACCAGAACAAAGAAACTCTTTTGGGGAGTAGGTATTGTACTCATCTTTTCAATCCCCTTCTTGATTCGAGAACCCACAATTGGCCCAGGGGATACTGTGGTATTAAACTACACTATTTCTATCAATGGAGTCATTTCAGATACCTCCTTGGCAGAAGTAGCGGAAAAGGCAGACATCTTTGACAAGGATAGAACATATGAGCCTCTTGTTATCATGATTGGAGGAGAACCAGGAGAGAATCCAGTAGCTCCCCTGGCAGTGGAAAGAGCCCTTTTGGGGATGAAAGTGGGAGAGGAAAGGACTATAAGGCTATATCCTCTAGATGCTTACGGCTACTGGGATTCCACAAGAACAGCAAGGATGTCCAAGGAGGAGTTCATCCAGGAGACTGGGTATGAACCTGTACAGGGACAGACGTACCAGTGGGGAAACGTCTTATTTCACATCTCTGAGATGACCGAGGACACTGTGGTACTGGATTTCAATCATAGATTTGCAGTGAGAAATTTTAACAGAGTAGAGGTCTCGAGAGAGGAGTTCGAGCAGAGTGCAGAAGCCCGCATTGGCAATCTGATCACTTACGGAGGACAGTACGCCATTGTCATAGATGTTACAGATACAGCAGTCGTTCTTGACGTGAATCCTACAATCTTTGAATTCAAGATAGAAATCATTGAGATCAGGAAAGCCTAAATTTCTTTCTCATAAATTTAAGGAGAAAGGTGTACTTACTAAAAAAAGTCAAGACAGAACACACCTTACTGTATGAATCATTTCTCATTAGATTCTGTACAAATGGTTTGAAAAATGTTACACGTGTAACAACAGCGGAAGCATCAAGTTAACTGATCTCACTTCCAAAATTATTTATAGGTGGGAGTAGATTTCATACCATGAAACTGTATGTGCTATTCCTCATTTTTCTTTGTCTGTGTGTAGATCAATCAAAACCAGCAAATGTCCAGAACAGTTCTGGTATTGCACTGCCACCCCCCAAATTGAAGGGTGATATCTCTGTAGAAGAAGCAATCAGATTGAGACGGTCTATACGAGATTATCAGGATAAATCTCTGTCCCTAGAGCAGGTTTCTCAACTCCTGTGGGCTGGACAGGGTATTACGGAAGGGTTCAAGAGAGCTGCACCGTCTGCTGGTGCAACCTATCCCTTGACTCTGTACTTGGTGGTGGGAGAAAATAGTGTTCCTGAGTTGTCTTCAGGCATATACGAGTATATACCGGAGACCCATTCGCTTGTACTGATAAAGAATGGCGATCTCAGGAAGAGAGTTGCTTCAGCCTGCCTGGGCCAGTCCTTCATAGAGGAAGCACCCATCAGCATTGTGATTGCTGCAGACTACGAGAGAACGACTGTGCGCTATGGAGAGCGAGGTGAAAGGTATGTGCACATGGAGGCGGGTCACGTAGGGGAGAATATCTACTTGCAGGCAGTGGCTTTGGGATTAGGAACAGTCGTGGTAGGAGCTTTTCTGGATACAGATTTAAAGCAGTGTCTAAGTCTACCAGAAGAACAGGTCCCATTGTATGTGATGCCTGTAGGATATCCTGCATGAGAAGGCGTAAAAAATCAAATGAAGTTGATTGAAAATCAAGCTATATCCGCCTCAGGACAAAATCACAAGCCTTCTGCAAAGCATCATAGGAAGGTGACAGTGGCGGTGTATAGGCCAGTTCCATTGTTGAGAACTCTTCAACAGTCATCCGAGCCTTCAAGGCCAGAGAAATCACATTGACCCTCCAGAAAGCCCCCTTGCCGAAAGCCTGTCCCCCTAATAGGCTGTGGTCCTTTCTGTTCACGATCAGTTTTACCTTCACTGTATCTTCTGCAGAATAGTAGTCAGCAGCAACAGTTCCCTGGCCCTTTCCAACAGCAGTCTCATACCCGAAACTATGAGCTTGCTTTTCAGTGAATCCGCACGCAGCGATATCCTTCCCTCCCAGTTCAGAAGCAAATGTGTTCAAACATCCCTCGTACTCTACAGTATTGCCTACTGCATTTGAGGCAGCAATAGTACCCATTCGCAAAGCTGAAGTAGCCATCTGCATCATCCATGGCTTTTTATTAATGTATGAAAAAGTCTCAATACAGTCTCCACATGCGTAAACGTCCTTTGCTGAAGTTTCCATTTTGGCATTGACCTTAATCCCCCATTCACCGATTTTGATGCCTGCTTTTTCAGCTAGTGCGTAATCCGCTTTCACTCCACAGGCAATCAGGGCAAAATCACATGTGTACTCCTTATCTGCCTTGACTTTGATCTTCCCATCCTCTCTTGTAATGGATTCTACTCTGGCATTCAAAGACACGGGGATACCCAGTGATTCTACATGTGTTCTTACCTCTTCAGCCATGTCTCGATCTACTGCTTGGGGGAAAACATGAGGAAGCATCTCCACCACTTTAACGGATATTCCTTTGTTCTTGAGTGTACAAGCAGTTTCCAGCCCAACAGCTCCTGCACCGATCACCAGACAGGATTCAGATACATCTGCCTTTTCTTTCAACTGTCTTGTATCCTCTATTCCAGAAATAACATAGGTACCTCTCCCCAGAAGATCATGTGCCCCTGCAATCGGAGGTATCACTGGTACAGCACCTGTGGCAATGATCAGTTTGTCATAGAAAATGTCTTTTCTACTACTATTCTTCAGATCTTTTGCAGTAACTCTTTTCCTGCTGACATCAATTGATTCTACCTCATGATGCAGCAGTTTTTCTGTGTTCCTGAGTTTTACTGTGTGCTTCAAGTCCTCAAATCTGGGTATGGATCCATCTATGACGTAAGGTAACCCGCAGGGTGAAAATGTTTCAAAATCTCTTTTTTCAAGAATAGTGATTTTGACATCGTGTCTGGCAGCTTCCATGGCTGCAGCATACCCGGCTGTACCAAGTCCTATGATAACGAGATTCATGGATTGAGGTCGCTGCAATATTTATATATGTTGTGACAGCAAAATAGACATCGACATTGTGTAATCTTAATGCCTGACAAGATTTATATATGAATGAGTCTCCTGTACTGCAATGTTAGAAGAGATTCACCTCGGGCAAAACAGGATTATCCTCGTGGGAACTGGTCACGTCTTTCAGGAGAGCGTAGATCTGGTCAGGAATACCATCCTGGAGGTTCGTCCCGATCATGTAGCTCTGGAACTGGACTGCGAACGCTTGAGGGCGCTTGAATCGAAAAATAGAGAGAAACCCGGCATCTTTGACATGTTCAGAATGGGAATTCGCATAGCCATTCTCGGCAGCATTTTATCCTATTTTCAGGGAAAGGTGGGGGAGGAAACAGGCGTTCTTCCGGGAACAGAAATGCTCGAAGCAGTGAAAACAGCACGAGAAGTAAAGGCTCAGGTAGAATTGATCGACCGCAATGTGGCAATTACCCTGAAACGATTGGTATCTGAAATGTCAGTCATGGATGTACTGAGGATTCTCTTCTACATGTTCACACCTTCAAAGCTGGAGCTGAGACTGGATGAAGATGTGGTTGAAAACCTGACTGGAGAGCTTAATCGACTGTGCCCTCCTGCGTACAGAGTGCTCATTGAAGAGAGAGACTACATCATGGCTCAGAACATCTTACGATTGTCAGGGGTGATCGTGGTGGTAACAGGGGCTGGTCACATGAAGGGAATCAGAGAGAATTTGATCGAAAAGTATAAAAGCAGTGAGAGGGAGGGCTTCCAATGAGATTCAGTCAGAGAGAAGTGAGTGACTTACTGATTTCCTGGATAGTCCTAAGTGTAGCTTTTGCTATATTCATTGAAGGTGGGCTGAGGAATGGACCTGCTCCTGTCCTCAATATGGTCAAGAACCCCCTTTCTGTCCTGAAGATGCTGATCATCGTCGGTAGTGCTTTCTTGTTGCATGAACTCTCACACAAGTATGTAGCGCAAGAATACGGATTGTGGGCAGAGTATCGGAAATGGAACTGGGGACTGATCATGGCTACTTTACTGTCTTTGACTGGCTACGTACTTTTCGCGACTCCAGGGGCAGTCATGATTATGAGCCCAGGATGGTCTCCGGAAGTTGAGGCGAAAACATCTATTGCAGGCCCAATAGCGAACATTACTGTGGGAATTGTGGCTCTCTTGGCATATGCAGGTTATTTCTCATCTTTCTTGGTGGAGTTAGCATCTATTAACTTCTTTCTAGCAGTGTTTAACCTGCTTCCCATACCTCCCATGGATGGATCAAAAGTGTTAAAATACAACGGTATGATGTGGGGTGTCACCTTCGGACTAGCTGCAGCATTGCTCTTCGTAGTTTTTTCAATCTCAAATATGTTGTAACAACGTTTACAGCCCATCATCGTGCGAAGGACAGAAAAGTGTTACACGTGTAACAAGAAGAGATCACAATTGCAGGACCAGTTCCAGAATGCATGTAATTAGGCATGTTTAAGTATCACGTGGAATAGACTATTTCATGGATGTCATCTGCATCGGTAACCTGAACTTTGACATCAGGTTTCACCTCTCTGAGATGCCCGGTGCCCATCAAAAGCTCCGCTGTGATAATACTACCTTCTCCTGTGGAGGTTCAGCAGGAAATACAGCCTGCTGGTTAGCTTCCTTGGGAGTGAGAACAGGGATCGTGGGAGCTGTGGGAAATGATGCCTTTGGCAAAGCCCAGATTGAAGAGCTCTCCCATTATAATGTAGATACTACTCATGTGAATCAGATTGGTCAGTCAGGTATAGCTGTCATTCTAGTTGAAGGAGAAACCAAGAGAATGATCAAGTATACAGGAGCCAACAAATACAAGAAAATTGATGAATACCTTTTGAGATTCAGTCATGTCCATCTGTCCAGCAATGAGAAAGACGTAATGGAAAAGGTCATCAATATCTGCCAAGATCGAGATGTTACCCTTTCATGGGATCCACAGGAGCTCTTTTTTGAGGAATTAGTTACTTCTTTCGACTATGTCTTTATCAATGAGGACGATCTGAAGAGAACAACTGGAATAAATGACATGGAAGGAGCAGCAAAGACTTTGGAATCCAATACGCTCATCGTTACGAAGAATGGTGGAGGATGTGTCATTTTTGGTGATACTGTACATGATATTTCCTCTTTCAATATTGAGGCAGTAGATACGACAGGTGCAGGAGATGCTTTTGATGCAGGATTCATATTCGGACTGCAAAGGAAATTGGATGTAGAAGAATGCGGCATACTGGGGGTTGCCTGTTCATCTATAAAGGTTCAACACTATGATGCTAGAGGGGGAATCTGTGATATTCATGGGTTAGAAGCATTTCTTCAGAAGCATAATATCTGCATGAAATTGCAGAAGATGGAATAAATAAGAATTAGAAATTAGAGAAAACTCCAAATAGCTATGCCACCGATGACTAACGCTATGAACACTGTAGCAATTATTGCTACAACATACAGAATCCATGCGAGAAGAGCTTTGCCCCAACTGGTATCGAAGACTGCCTTGATGATGTAGATGCTTACCAGAATTCCCAGAAGGAATCCCACAAGACCTCCGAGAAACGGTATAATTGACATGATTACCTGGAGAACTGCCAGAGCAATGACCGAAACCAGAGCTGCTACGACAGCCTTGCCAAAAGTGGCATTCTGGATTCCTGCCAGTTTTGCTCCGATCCACAGAAAAAACGCTGCAATTACGAGCAAGAGTATCAAGAGAAGAAGAACTGCTATGCCAACTCCAGCTATGATAGAGTCCATGTCTTTTATAGGAGTTCTCCATTTAAGTAATTACTAGTAGAAACCTGGCGCAGAAGTCCGAACTCCAAGAAATAACCAAATTCCACACAGGTCATGAAACCCTCTCCAGAATGCGGTGGAGCAGCTCTAATAACACTGTCTTTACACTTTCCCTGTCAGTTGCCACACACGAAAGAACAGAAATATCATCAAGGTTCAACTGATTCCGAATAGTCTCTACAGGAAGGGCACCCTCCTTATCCTGCTTGGTACAGGCGATAACGCAGGGAGCATCTGACTCTTCAGAGAAGAATTTCAGCATCCTCAAAGTCGTGTCTACCTCAGGACGGGTACTGTCCACCAGGAGGACAAACCCAATGATGTCTTCCTTGAGAATTTCCCACATGAAATCAAACCGTTCCTGACCTGGAGTACCAAACAGGTACAAAGACAGATCTTCATCCACTGTGATCCTGCCAAAATCCATGGCCACAGTTGTGAATTCTCCTGTTTCCATCATTTTCTTGTCAGTGTAAACTGGATCTATCTCTGAGATGCTTTGAATGAAAGTGGTCTTGCCCGCGTTGAAAGTGCCTGTAATCAAAATCTTTGCTTTCATCATAGTCTCTCCACCCTTCGAATGATTCTCAACAACTGGTCTCTGGTGATCCGATCCAGCAAACTCTGCTTCTCAATAGTAATGCTCACATTGTTCTTGATGAAGTAGGGAAGCTGCTTTTCTAGAAACTGACGCAGTTGCTCTTTTACAACATCTGTTCTTCCTTCCTTGGCTGACAACTGGATCTTTCCTGAGACTGAATCACTTCCCACAGTGAGGCTAACCTTTCGAACCCTGGCATCTATTCCCACTGATGCAAAATACTCTTCAATATCTTTTTCTATGTGCTTCATACACTGTTCCACCTGACTGTGCCTTTCAAGAAATCTGACTGCTCTTTCTAATGCTGCCTTGATCAGGACCTCGCTGACAGTGTTATCTGTGGTTACCCCAATCCACGTGTCATGGAGAAACATCAGATAGAACGATTTTTTCTTCCCTTCCACAAGAATGTGATCTATATCATGAATGGGCAGTATTTCTCGCAGGTTTTCAACTAGACTTGAAAGCATGGGAGAACTCTCTTCGGGGAGATGTATCTTCCAAATTCCTCTTACCTGACGGAAAGCCATTGAAATGAGCTCTTTCATCTTTTTTCA
Organism: uncultured Thermococci archaeon; assembly: GCA_964516825.1. Taxonomy (GTDB): domain Archaea; phylum Methanobacteriota_B; class Thermococci; order Methanofastidiosales; family SZ-28-30; genus SZ-28-30. Next base: position 6,900 of record CAZFAR010000017.1, on the reverse strand, counting down.
CTCCAGTTTCTAAGTTCTCAGATTATATGAGCGCCTTGATTTCCTCTGCTGCTCTTTTCATGTCCAGAAAGACCAGTCCCAGTTTGGCATCCTTTCTAGCCAGAGCTGTGAGCACTGCATCCTCTCCTGCAGACATTAGAATAACGTATCCTTTTTCACCTTTTACATATACTTCTGAGAGTTCTCCTCGGACTAGTTCACTAGCAGTTCTCTCTCCCAGTGATAGCATGGCAGCAGACATGGCTGCCACTCTGTCCTCTTCCACATCCTGCGGCAATGAAGAAGCGATCATTAACCCATCTACTGAGACGATTGCAGAAGCCTCTACATCTGGTGTAGTAGCTTCCAGCTCCTTGAGAGCTTGAGTGAGTCTTTCTTTCTTTGATTGCGCCACTTTTTCACCTCAGTTTTGTCATTTCTGGCTGAACAATAATCTGATCATTGCCGTAATACCTTCCAGTAAAGTCAGGCACTGACATCTTTCTTCTACCCTTTGCTTACTACTGAATTGGCATATAAATACATTTTGCCCGCATAAAAAGTCTCTCTAAACTTTGGGTAGAGATGGTGATCTATCAACATTTCTTAGGTTTGTCTTTTTTACTGAAGACCAAAAGGTTATAAGTTTGTGTTACACGTGTAACATGAGGTGGTAATATTGTATCTTGTCGATTATGATCTTTCGGTAGTACCGGCGTCAAAAAGGGTGACATTCTACAGGCACTTCCGAAAACTAAGAGAGAGCTACGGGATCTTTACATTCCCCAAATCCACATACAGTGTATTTCCCACATTGGACCGCAATCTAGCCGACGAGGTCTATGAATTGGCTAGAAGATTCGGTGCTGATTGTCATTTGTATAGTGCCACATGTATGCACCCTCCTTGAAAGCGAATCTGTATCTCGGTTTTCCTTTTTTCAACTCCGGATTTCATTCTTACTGCTTCTATCCTATCTCTCCCATGAATGGAACCCAGGAATCCAGGAGTGTTACAGATGTATCAACGAGGACAATCGATTTCTCTTAATTCTTTGATTCTCTAACCAACAAAGCTTTAAAGACCGGACCCATGAGGAGAACAGGTGACTATATGGACATTGAATCAATGCCCGAAGCCCTGCCAGAGGGCATACATGAAGAAGAGTACATTACTGCTACCTATTACGTGTGTGCTTCTCCCAGGTATAATGTGTACAAGATTGCTCCAGCTCTCGCGGTGGAGCAGAGCACAGGCACCTGGGTGGCAGTCCCAGGAGAAACAGAAGAGGTAAGAAGAAAACACGTGGCAAAAGTCACAGGTATCTACGAGATTCCCCATTACGAGTTTGAACTTCCCGATGTTCAGGAAAGAAACTACATCGTAGAGATTGCTTTTCCCTGGATCAACTTCGGTGCTCAGATCCCTATGCTTCTCACTACAGTGGCAGGAAACATATCTATGGGCGGCAAGATAAAACTGATGGACCTGAAATTCCCCAGAAGCTTCACCAAGGAATTCAGAGGAGCCAAGTACGGTATTCAGGGAGTCAGGAAGATTCTGGATGTGCCCAAGAGACCACTGCTCAATAATATGATAAAACCCTGTACTGGATTTCCTCCAAGAGTGGGTGCAGAACTTTTTTACGAGGTGGCCAGAGGTGGGGCTGATATTATAAAAGATGATGAACTGCTGGCAGATGCGCCTTTCAATACATTGGAAGAGAGAATACCTCTATACATGGAGGCATGTGATAAGGCAAGGGAAGAAACTGGAGAGAAAACACTGTATGCAGTAAATATTACAGATAGCATTCCTCGTGTTTTGGAGAATGCAGAAAGAGCTATTGAGTTAGGTACGAACTGCATCATGATCAACTATCTGACTGCAGGGATTTCAGTCCTGAAAGCCCTAGCCGAAGACCCCACGATTAAAGTGCCTATTCTGGCTCACATGGATTTTGCAGGCACCATGTACGAATCTCCCTACTCAGGGATTGCATCTTCGCTCATTCTGGGAAAACTCCCGCGGTTGGCAGGTGCAGATATAATCGTATTTCCAGCTCCTTACGGGAAGGCTCCCTATCTGAAGGAGCGATACATCCAGACTGCCAAGACCATGACATATCCTCTTCATGATGTGCCTCCTGTTTTCCCCATGCCTTCTGGAGGAATTGCCCAGCCCATGGTAGAGGATATCATCAAAGATCTTGGATATGATGTGGTTATCGGGGCCGGAGGAGCTATTCATGCCCATCCAGGAGGACCTGCAGCAGGTGCCAGAGCATTCAGACAGGCTATCAATGCTGTCATGAGCGGTATATCTATAGATGATGCAGCAGAAGAACATGAAGAACTGGCGCAATCTATTGAAGCTTCCCTGAAAGCAATCAGGGCTATGAGAGATTTAATGGGATAGGAGGTGATTCTGCGAAAGTTCCTTCATTCTTACTAAAGAAACTGTACATGCAGAAGAGTTTACGGAATACAGATATAGGGTTCGAATTCAGAATCAAGAATGTACTCATGGATGGTACCATTGTCAGCCCTGTGGCATTGGTCGTGGATAACAAAGAAATACCCGAGGAAGATGTCATTATTGAAGCTGAAGGTACTATCTGGAAAGCTGCTGAAATTTCTGAGAGCAATCCAGCCCCTCTAAAGGTGAATGTGGAGGTCACTCTGTCTGTGAAAGGCAGCAACCTGAAACCTGGCGAGCATGAGATAGAGATTGCTGCTGTCACTAAGGAATATGGTGACATCAAATTTGCGGTCAAAGATTCTGTCTAGTATCACACACAAATCACACATAGGTTTTTATTCCACAGCTGTTTAAGACAGGCGGATGCATAGGACTGAACTGTATTCACTAATTCACAGTACTCAGTGGACGATGTTCCTCCTGCTGATCACAGTAGTTGTGACCAGGTCATTCTTGTGGGTTCTTCCTTTTTGCTTCAGCAATTTGCACAGGTTCAAGTTCTCTCTTTCTGAGGACATGAAATCTCCTTCAGATGCAAGATGCGGTTCTAAGTGTTCTCTCTGCATTTCATACAGGAAAGGACGCTGTCCAAGCTGCGCATTTGGAGATGAGGAAAAGAGAGTATCTTGCCCCATCATTCTATGTGCGGAAGAGAAGGAGACAGTGTGCACAGAGTGCGCTGAGATGCTGCATTGTGCAGTTTACAGGAAGTCTGTGAATGTATGTCCTTTTGAAATTCCAGAAGTCCTGGTAGATACGCTGCCTGCAGGCGGGTTTCTGGTCAAGGGAAATGATCTCAGTAGAGGGCTGAGTCTTTTCATAGACAGGATTGTGAGGGGTGATCTGGGGCTGATCATATTGAGGCAGCCTCTATGTACTCTTGAAGGATGGCCACAGCTGAAAAATGTGCCCATAGTTCAGCTGAAACAGACTGTGGGTGAGGGGAACTCATTAGATCCTACGAATTTGGCCAAGCTGCACTTGACTATCCAGGAGTTCTTTGGAGCAGCTCCCAGGGCTACAATCCTTTTGGAGGGAATGGAATACCTGATAATCCACAACGGGGTTGATCGAATACTGAAGTTTGTTCACTCTGTTGCTGGGTGTGCCAGGACGTATTCGTCACGATTCATCACTATCATTGATCCAAGGGTTCTAGATTGTGAGGACTTTGCATTGCTGGAGAGAGAATTAACTCTTGTTGGGTAGAAGGGCTAGGGTATGTACTCTTATAATCTTGCACATCTATTTTCAAGAGCCTGAAAACCCTCCACAGTGGAACCTAATGGAGACACTAACTTTGAGATCTCGGAAAACTGTTAACATCTACATGAAAGATGTGCACTCTCTTCCGGAATTCCCCTCTCCTTTCCAAGTAGAAGCTTGCCTCTTGGCGGAGGCATGCCGGGCTGATTGTAGATTCTTTCACTCCGATATGCTATTGAAAATTCATAGAAATCTATTATTCCCTCTATTGCCATGCATTTGAAAAAAACTAACAGAGTTCTGTATCTTCTAACACTATTGGAGATTTGTTACACGTGTAACATCATGACACCTGGTAATCTAGGGGATACTGAAAGACATTAAAGAGAACTTGGAATCTAAGATTTAATATGACAGATATTCTTCTCACCGGAGAGACCCTGATTAATGAAAAGGAGATTGATGAAAAATAGAAAAGAGGAGAAATGTTACATTGGGGGCATTCCACCCATTCCACCCATTCCACCCATTCCACCCGGTGGACCTTCTGGCATTTCAGGCTTCCTCAGTTCTGTAGCAGCGATGATGTCATCGATCCTCAAGATCATGACTGCAGCTTCTGAGGCAGACTTTATGGCCTGTTCTTTCACCTTCATGGGTTCGAGAACACCTGCTTTCTCCATGTCCACGACATCTCCTGAAAAGACGTCGAGACCAAAGGTGTGTCCTTCTTTCGTATGCTTCTTCCTCAGTTTTACCAGAGTATCAATGGGGTCCAATCCTGCATTCTCTGCCAGCGTTCTGGGAATGACTTCCAAGGCTTCAGCAAAGGCACGTACTGCGAGCTGCTCTCTGCCGCCCACAGATCTTGCGTAGTCCAGCAGTTTCTTGGAAAGCTCAGCCTCTATTGCACCCCCGCCAGATACTACTTTCTTGTACTGGTAGACAGCAGCTGCAACACTGACAGCATCATGCATGGATCTCTCCAGATCCTCAGCCACGTGGGAGGTACCTGCCCTCAAGAAAACAGTCACTGATTTGGGATTCTTGCAGTCTTCTACAAAGATCATCTCGTCCTTGGCAATCTTCTGCTCTTCTACCAATCCAGCAGCTCCCAGGTCACTCGAAGATAGTTCATGGATGTTGGTGACGACGCGACCTCCAGTAGCTTTCGCCAGTTTTTCCATGTCGCTCTTTTTCAACCTGCGTGCAGCCATGATCCCTTCTTTAGCCAGGTAGTGAGCCACTAAATCGTCGATCCCCTTCTGGCAGAAGATCACGTTAGCCCCTGAACTCTTAATAGTGTCAGCCATCTTCCTGAGCATCCTGTCTTCTTCATCCATGAATGCTTGCAGCTGTTCGGGAGATGTTATCCTGATTTCTGCAGAAGTTTCTGTCTTTTCAATCTCCAGGGCTGCATCAATCAAAGCAATCTTGGCATTCTTTACTCTCTTTGGCATACCTGAGTGGAGCACTTCTTTGTCGACGACGATCCCCTTGATGAGCTTGGATTCTTCCAGGCTTCCACCTTCTTTCTTCTCCAGTTTGATGTCGTCCAGGTCAACAATGTGATTTACTGCCACTGCCTTCACTGCTTCCAGGGCTAGCTGTGCAAGATGCTCTTTTCCAGTCTCTGCCCCTTTTCCCGTTAATGTCGTTGTCACCACGCGTTTGATGGTTTCATCGTCAAACTGTTCTTTGCTGATCTTTTGGAGGATCTTTATCGCCTCTTCAGAAGCCATTCTAAACCCTTTGGCAATGACGGAGGCGTGGATCTTCTGGTCAAGAAGTTCTTCTGCCCGCTTCAGAAATTCGCCAGTGAGAACGGCTGCAGTCGTAGTTCCATCTCCCACTTCATCTTCCTGGGTTTTGGCTACTTCTACCACCATCTTGGCAGCAGGATGGGCAATGTCCATCTCTTTCAGTATTACGTGACCATCGTTGGTTATGACCACATCTCCCATGGAATCTACCAGCATCTTGTCCATGCCTTTGGGTCCCAGAGTAGTCTTGACAGTTTCTGCTACAATTCTCCCAGCCAGTATGTTCATTCTTTGGGCATCTCTGGCTATGTAACGTTCTGTTCCTTCTTTCATAATTTCTCCTTCGCGAATGCGAGCCATATTATCACCTCACAGTAAGTGTAGGATTATGTTGTGAAGTTTTCAAGAAAAGGATTTATAAACTTAACGGTTGGTAAGGTTAAGTTTTCGAGAGTCTGTATATAGGTCATGTTGACGTGAACCTCAGAACTGTTGGATCCCAGGAAAGGAGAAAGACAAGATAGCACAGAAGATACAGGTCGTGCATGTGCTGTGTACCTGTCGCTTGACCTGACTGTTTCAGAAGCTAAGCACCTCAGGCGATTAGTACTGGTGGGCTGAACTACTCGCCGAAGCTTGCAGCTTACACCCCCAGCCTATTAAACCCATCTTTTATGGGAGCCTTCGTCCCCTGTCGGCGTTGCTGTCACCAGCCCCACCATGTGACAGGAGAATGGGTGTCTCGTTTTGGGAGTGGCTTCAGGCTTAGATGCATTCAGCCTTTATCCACTATGGCGTAGCTACTCGGCAGTGCCTTGTCAGACAACCGATCCACCAGAGGCCACGGCGGCCTGTTCCTTTCGTACTGGGGCTACCTTTCCCTCAGACACCCAACACTCCCAACAGATAGCAACCAATCTGTCTCACGACGATCTAAACCCAGCTCATGTTCTCCTTTGATGGGCGTACAACCCCACCCTTGGGTCCTGCTGCAGACCCAGGTTGGAGAAAACCGACAGCGAGGTAGCAAGCATCGGGGTCGATATGTACTCTTGCCCGATACCACCCTGTTATCCCCGGGGTAGTTTTTCTGTCACCACAAGCCCTCACTAAGAAGGACATTGTGTCTCGCTAGGCCAGGCTTTCACCTCTGGATCGCTTACTGGCAACAATCCAGTCAGGCTGGCTTTTGCCCTTGCACTCTACGATGGATTTCTGACCCATCTGAGCCAACCTTAGGGCGCCCCTGATATCTTTTCAGGGGCGTGCCGCCCCAGCCAAACTACCTACCTACCGATGTTCCGTCTTGAAAGACAGTAAGTGACTCAAACACAGAAGGGTGGTATCTCACCGGCGCCTCCACCTCATCTGGCGATGAGGCTTCGCAGGCTCCCACCTATTCTGCACAACCATATCCGAATCACAACGACAGGCTGTAGTAAAACTCCACGGGGTCTTCGCTTCCCGTTGG
>CAZFAR010000016.1:5571-17564 GCA_964516825.1 uncultured Thermococci archaeon | reverse complement strand
ATCCGGACTGCTTCCAATGAGGTTTTGTACTTCTATGAGGATTATGCGCAACTCATCTAGAAAGAGGCTTAGCAAAGCCAGTGAAACCAGTATACCTCCAACAAGAATCTCAACGATGAGCATGGTGGTTTTCATCTGTATCTCTCCTCTGATATCCTACAGCATCAGCAAGCATCATCTTCTTGATTCACCTCTCATTCTGTTTCTATCTCATACTTGTAGCCAAGGGATTTAAACCTTTGCATGAAGAACTGATTAGATTTTCAGTATTGCTCTCAATATTCTCATACATGTGATGCTTCTCTTTACAGGATTTGATCATAGAGAGTAATCTAATTTTTCGATGCAAATTGTTACAAAAGAACATTGAACCGCAGTATAAAAAAGTGGAAAAGGAACTCGGGGAAAGTAGATTTAAAAAAGGAGAAAGTACACCCATTAAAAAAGGCACCTGCCCAAACCAGATAAGAGAGGATACCATGTTCAGAACCCCCAGATGGTTTTACATCTTTGCACCCTTCAAATTCGCAGCAGGATGCTCCTCCCCCCTGATACCCCTGCTCATCATCTCCCTGGGAGGAACTGCTACCGAGATCTCCCTAGTCTCGAGTGCCTACTCTGTCACATCCATGGCCTTCCTCGTCATCTGGGGTAGATTATCAGATTCTACCCAGAAGAGAAAACCCTTTCTCGTCTTGGGATTTGCTGGATTCTCTCTTGCTCTCGCCCTCTTCTCCCAGGCTCTTTCCATACCCCACGTCATGTACATCCAGATCGCCTCTGCTGTATTTGCAGCAGCTACTGTACCAGTCTCCAGCGTCTACGTGCTGAGAAGTGCACGAAAGGAGTTCTGGGACCAGGCAATTGGTGAATTCAACAGAATAGGAGGCTATGCCTGGGCCTTCGGGATGCTTTTTGGAACCCTTTTCCTGAAAATTCTGGGCATGAAAAATCTGTTTGTGCTTTTAGGAATCATTTGCTTTCTCTCTTCAGTACTGTTCCAGAAAATGGTCAAAGAAAAACCAATATACATAAACAGAGACAGAATCGTGTCGTTTGTAAACATCACTACAGAAAAGCTGCGATTGATGCCTTCATACATCATCCATTTTCCTCAGATTGTAGCCTTCGAGAACGAGAGACTCAAGAATTTCTATCTAGCTTCATTCGTACTGTTCATATCTTCAGGGCTGATCTTCACTCCTTTCGTATATTTCCTCACAGAGAAAGGAGCTTCTGCCACTCTCGTGTTTCTTGTTTCCTTTTTGAATTCAGCAATATCTGCATACTCCTATTCCAGAATTGCCAGAAAAGTGGCTCTTTTTGGAGGATTCTCTATTCTGAAGAGGGGATTGGGTTTGAGGGCTCTCTTCTTTTTTGCCCTTGTTCTGGCTTCAATTCTTAAGGGATACTATTCAGTAGTCCTGGCTGCTGTCTGCTACTGTACATTCGGGTATACCTGGGCCCAGATTTCAATCTCTTCCAATTCAGTCATGTCTCGGCTGGCTATAGAGGGTAAAGAGGGAAAGATCATGGGAATGTACAATTTCATGTCTTCTTTAGGATTGATAACAGGAAACTTCGTGTCAGGTTTGGTCGTGGATGCTCTCGGCTTTTCTGTAGAGTTTGTACTGGGATTTCTAGTTCTTGTCTTATCTCTGTTCTGGATCCAGAAAATAAAACAGAGAGAAGACACAGAAATGAAAATGGAGGTAAAGAATGCTTTCGAGAAGACTCTGGCTGAAGGCAGGAAGTGGTGGAATGTACTCACTTTTCAGAAAATAGATTCTTATCTGAACCTTGCAGGAGTCCGAAAAGGGTGGAAAGCACTTGATGTTGCTGCAGGAGATGGAATTGTGGCTTTCAGACTCGCCAAAAAGGGATGCAGAGTTGTGGCTGTAGATATCTCGCCTGTTCTGCTCTTTGAGAAAATCGAGAATGTGGAGTACGTGGTCAGAGATGCTGAAGAAATGGACTACAAGGAAATGTTTGATATTGCCACATGCAGGAATGCGTTCCACTATTTCCCAAATCCACTCATAGTGCTGCAGAAGATTCATGACAGTCTCAAAGAGAATGGTTATCTCCTCCTCATGGAGCCTATCGCCACAGAGGAGAGCTACTCTTTTCTGAGAAGGCTTTTTGAGAAGAGGGCTCCTTTGCGAAATTTCTTCACAGAGGAGGAACTCCTCCAGATGATCACGTCTGAAGGGTTTGTAGTCATAAAAGAGGTTATAGAAGATTACACGAACTGGGTGAGAACAGACACAGAAGAGGCAGCAGAAGGGGTGAAAACGTCATACAGGAATGGGATACTTCACTTCAAGATTCGCAATGGGTACAGTGTAATCGTTGCACAGAAGAGATCAAGACAGTACGTAATGCCACTGTAGGATAACGAAAAAACGTTAGAATCACAAATTATCTCATTCATGGTGAGAAACAACAGATCTGATAGTCTTTGAATCAGAAAGGATACTGGAGTCACAGTTGTAGAGACAACTAAGAACAATGATTTTATATGGATGAGACACACTGCAGGTCCATGAAAGAAGACTATTACAGAATCTACAACGAGGTGTATGAATCGCCGACCGTGTCCGTTCGAGCAATTGCAGAGAATCTGGGACTGCCCTGCAGTACTGTCTATAGATACTTGAAAGACATGTACGAGAGAGAGATTCTAGTTGGTCCATATATCCTGATGAAGCCAGCTCCAAACTACAAGGAATATGTATATTTGTTGAATTTCTCAAATCCCTACGCAGCATTTGAAGCATTGGAACAGCTTCCTCAGGTAGTATACTGTGCTATGGTTTCTGGCGACTGGGATATCGTGGTAATTACTGATAGTCCATTAAATTACTCAAGCCTAGAAGGCTTTCAGAACATTGTAGATCAAGGAGTGAGAGGTTTTTCCTATACACCAAAAGTCAGAAATACAACATGGGAAGAGGGTTTCGAACAGACGAACAAGTATGTAGCAGAATTCGTGCCAGCTGAGAAGGAAAGGAGCGAGGCAGTCCCTCCATTGGACTGGCGGGAAGACGAATGGAAGTTGTTCCGCGCTTTTCAACATGGTTTGAGGGAGAAAAAGATTCCTGTCCTGAGAGAGATAGAGGTGAGGCATGACTCTTATTTGGAATGGATGAGAACGTTGAATGATCACTGCACTGTTCACACTGAGTTCCATCCTAGAGGGTATATTTCCTCTGGAAATGCCTATTTCCTGTTTTCCTCTGAATATGGATCCCAAGTAAGATCACTATTCAGCCTTCTTCCCGTAACATCCTTTTTCACTGAAGTGGGCGACAAGCTGTTAGTCCTCACCAATATAGCTCCTCCAAATTTGGGTATCGAATTGTTCCTGATTCCAAATAGAATGCAGAAAAAAGGAATGATCAAGGAATCCAAGCAAGCAGCTTTTTTCTTTGACTACAAGAGAAACAAGAGGAACTCAAGACTCTAGTGTATGGAGAAAATTGCTGAAATGACAGAAAAAGTGTTCTCGGATTTAATTTTCCCATTTCATTTCTTCTTTCATCTTTCATGAGCACATACTTACTGCCAGAAAACTCAAAGCCCTAATGTGTTCTCAATTCTCAAGATTTCTGAGGGATTGTCCGACTATTCGTTCTTTGAAATGCGATATCTCAGATTCATGAACTGAGCTATTCTATTGATTTCTCCATGAATTGAATCTGCGTCATCACTCTCGACCTTCTCGAAAGGTTTTACCTGGAATACGAAGGTGTCTTTCTCTTTTTTCATTTTCCAGGTTCCAATTACTCGACCATCCTTCACTACAACAGGGTCAACCTGAGCAAAAGGGAGAAAAACCTGTGATCTAAAAGATTCCTCAATAATGCGTGATTTGTCCTTGTGCCCCATGACATAGGAATCATACTCAGGGAGAAGAACAGCCTGATGCTCTTCATCAGTCTCACACATACTATCTCCGGGGATCATGCAGTACCTCTTGCCGCCAACTACAATGTTCTCCAAATCAGTTGACTCACAAATCTTTCGCGCTTCTCCAACCTTGAATCCAGCCCAATAGGCAAAATCCTGCACTGTAGCAGGACCATAGCACTTCATGTAGTTCTCAAGGAGGATTTTTCGTGCTTCCTCTTCCGAAGCAGCTATATTCTCTTGTGGAAGCCAGTTCTCAGCCAGAGCAAATTCATATTCTCTAAGAAAGAACCCTTTCCCCAGGGAACTGCCAAAAACAACAATTCCCTTGTATCCCAGCATTCGCACTGCTCTATCCACTTTGATGCGCAATTCTTTCGTGCTCATACTGACTTTTGATTTAATCCTGTCTGCGATTTCAGATTTGGTCAGGGGTTCGTCCAGAATATTCACAATTTCTTGACAGAAGCCTTCAGAAATATCAGAAGGCAGCCACAATCGCCATGGAGCTGTAGCTCTGTAAACTGAGAACTGGCTTGAAGGTACGATGTGCACAGTCCCTCTCATGCACCAGATTTTCACCAATTCCCTGGTCTGATAGAGTGCTCGATCCAAATCTTCTTTTCGGAAATGGCGCATCCTGTTCCAGAATGAGAGGTAGATCGTCACTCCTCTTTGAGCATTTATTCCGCAAACTGATGCTGCCACTTCCTCTGGAGTATTGGCTCTTGTCTCTTTATGCAAGAGCTGCCTCCTGAAGTAATGTCGGGTAAGATCTGCAGCCATAAATTTTCTTCACCAGTTCATTGATAAGGCTTGCTCTCTCATGTCAGTGTTACACGTGTAACATTTTCTTGTCCAAATTCAAGATTAGTATTGAGAATTGGAGGGCTCATGTTTCTATACAGGAAGGGAACCCCCAATCATCAGAAAGCTTTAAATAGGAGAAGGTAGTTAATCCATAGAAGAAGAATTCTTCAGATCAACTCCTAGAAGAGGGGATGAGATTAAATGTTAGTAGAAGAAATCATGACTGCAGACGTGATCACGATAACTGTCCCTGGAAAGCGGAAAACAGCTCTGGAGCTCATGCGAAAGCATAACCTTTCAGGGCTCCCCGTACTGAAAGAAGGGACGAAAAAAATCGTGGGATTTGTTTCTCTAGAGGATCTCATTCAGCATCCAGATGAGGACCAGCTAGCCCTGATCATGGATCGAAATGTAGTAACCATTTCTCCAAAAGCTGATGTCAAGGAAGCAGCCAGAGTCATGTACACACAGGATGTGAAGCAGATCAGCGTAGTGGAGGATGAAACGTTAATAGGTCTTCTCACGCTGAAAGATCTGGTCATAAAAGGAATTTCAAGGATGCAGATAAAAGAAAAGTGTGAAAACTACATGAAAACCCGAATTCTCGCAGTGTGGCAGGAAACTCCCATTCCATTGGTTGCCCAGATAATGAAGTATTCCAAAGCTTTAGCAGCTGTCATACTGAATGATCAGGGCGGCGTGATTGGTATTGTGGACACTGCAGACTTTGTTAAAGGTTCTGAAATCATAAATGTGCTCCAGAAGACTGATATACAGCAGGAGTCTGAAGGGGAAGAATGGGTGTGGGAGACCAAGAGCACCTTATACATCGGCACTGAACGGTTGAAGCTTCCAGAAAAACCAGTGAAAGAGGTGATGACTTCCGAAGTGATTACCATTACCTGCGGTACCACAGTGACAGAATGCGCACGAAAGATGAAGAAGCACAATATTGAGCAATTGCCTGTCATAGATGCTCAGGGACATCTCATAGGGGTTGTGAGGGATTACGACCTTCTGAAAGTATTGGTGAAATCATGAGTTTCATGGATGTGGCGCTTCGAAGAGGGTTTTTCTATCCTTCTTCTGAGATCTATGGTGGAGCTGCTGGATTCTATGATTTCGGGCATTTGGGAGTTTTGTTGAAGCAAAAATTTGAGAATGCATGGAGAAAGCACTTTTTGGGGCTGGATCAGAATTTTGTTGAAATTGATACGTGTACTATCATGCCCAAAGCAGTATTTGAAGGATCTGGGCATTTGAAATCATTTAATGATCCATTGACAGAATGCATGTCCTGTCATGTAAGGTTCAAGGCAGATTTACTCCTGGAAGAAATCAATGTCAAGGCAGAGGGATTGACTGCAGAAGAGATGACTGTAGCGCTAAAAGAAAATGAGATAGTCTGCCCCAGATGCGGGGGGAGTCTCAGTGAGGTGCGCTGGTTCAACATGATGTTTGAGCTCGATCTGGGAGCTGCAGAAGGGGGTGAAAAAGCGTACTTGAGGCCGGAGACAGCACAGGGGTGTTACGTTTCCTTCAAGAGAATGTATGAGGTGATGCGGGATCAAATCCCTCTCGGTCTAGCTATTATTGGGAGAGTATACAGGAATGAGATTTCACCCAGACAGGGGTTCTACCGATTGAGAGAACTGAATCAGGCAGAGCTCCAGATCTTCTTTGATCCGGATTGTATTGATGAGCATCCTTGTTACGATACAGTGAAGAATCAGATCATCAGGGTTTATTCTGTTGAGGATAGGGAATCTGGAGAAGTGAGGGAGATCCCATTGGAAGAAGTGGAGGTTCCCATATTCTACAGGTACTACATGGCCAAAGTGCAGGATTTCTACTTGGATGTACTGAAGGTTCCACGAGACTACTTCAGGTTTCGTGAACTCTCTGAAGAGGAGAAGGCCTTCTACAACAAGATCCACTGGGACATGGAGATCTTCACCAAGAGCCTGGGTGGCTTCAAAGAAGCTGGCGGCATTCACTACAGGACAGACCACGATCTCTCAGGACACCAGGGAGGCTCTGGAAAGAAGATGGACATAAATGTCCAGGGAAAGAAATTCGTGCCTCACGTTCTGGAGTTAAGCTTTGGAGTGGATCGTCATTTACTGATGCTCATGGATCTAGCTTACACAGAAGAGGAGGAGCGTATCGTCCTGAAATTTCCAGAAGCAGTGGCACCCTACACAGTGGCAGTCTTCCCACTCGTGAGTAAAGATGGTTTGGAAGAGCTCTCTTATGAGATCTATCTGGGTTTGAAAAGGGAATTCGATACTTACTTTGATGAGAAAGGATCTATAGGGAAGAGATACAGGAGACAGGATGAAATTGGTACTCCCTTGTGTGTCACAGTGGATTATGATACACTGAAAGATGGTACAGTCACAGTGCGGGATAGAGATACAATGGAACAGATACGTGTCCACAGAGAACAACTTGCAGCTTTCATACGAGAACGTTCATTTCTTTGACCAGTCGCCTTCAGGAATTTTACTGTTTTTCGCCTAGAGGTTCAGTTTCATATCAAAGCACGAGCAACTTTTCCTGAGGAATCGTTCGCGTGTGTTGAGCAAAAAACTGCCAGATGACGCCAGTAGCATCAATGTCATAGCATGTCCCGCCAATAGTTCTTCTTGATGCATACTGAAGACCACCCGGCCAGGTGTGTCCTCCTCCTTCGATAGCATAGAGAATGACTTCTGTTCCCTCTTTGCCCCGCCCATACACTTCTTTTCTTACTGTAGTACCATCTGCTTTTGTATCTGGCAACCAGGTGACAGAAGGTGACAGCGTGCAACCATTGTGCTCAACCCAGAATGCTACAGTATCATGAACTGAAAGTGTTTTTCCAAAATTCTGACGACCAATTTTGATTTCTCCGCCTTCCCATAGCACTAGAGGGTCCTCTGTTCCATTCATGACTAGTACTGATACTGGTCTGGAAGGCGAGCAGTACTCGCATAGGTTCTCAGGCATGGCTCCTGCTACCATGGCAATGGCTGCTATCTTCTCAGACAATTCACAGGCCAATCGACAGGACATCATGGCTCCATTTGAAATTCCTGTTGCATATATGCGGGTTTCGTCAATGTTCAATTCTTTTTCAAGGTGATCAATCAATACTGATATGAATTTCACATCATCAATATTCTCTTTCTGTGCACGGTATCTCTCCACTTTCCTTCCATCATTCCAGTGATTCTCTATACCATCAGGGTAGACTACAATGAACCCTTCTGTATCTGAGAGAGTGTTGAAATCGGTGAGGGATGCCATTTTCTGACCTGAGCCTCCACCTCCATGAAGTGCAATAACCAGCGGTACAGGAACTGCTCCATCATACGAGGGTGGAACATGGAGAAGATAGGTGCGGTCCAATCCATCAACAAGTAATAAACCTTCTTGATCTTCAGTATTGCTGACTCTCGCACAGCCAGAAGGCAGGATTACCATGGCTAACAGGAGAGCTACACTCAGATTCTTGTCCATAATTATCAAAAGCTGCATTCGTATATAAATCCTCCTATTCCAAAGAACGCTTTTGGCCGATATTCCATTTGCTGGATTTATTGCACATTTTGTTACACGTGTAACATGCAGTTTGCAGATTCGAAGAAATGACAGAAACTTTCATAAGAGAATTCTCCTATATCATTTTGATGATCATCCGAAGACTTGAGACTCCCAATGACTACGAGCTGTGTGAGAATGTCATGCAGGAAATCTGGAAGTTCACTGAACGTGACATAATACCCTCCCACATATTAAAGCCTTTGAACGACCAGGGAGGTCTAGTTCTGGGAGCCTTTGAAAATGATGAAATGGTAGGAATTTTAGTAGGATTCCTGGCATACTACAAGGGGATCCTGCATCACCATTCCCATGTTACAGGAGTTTTGGAGCGGTACAAGGGTATAGGATATCAATTGAAGCAGAAACAGAGAGAATTTGTCATATCCCAGGGGATGGACTTAGTTACCTGGACTTTTGATCCTTTGCAGAGCTCGAATGCTTACTTCAATTTCGCAAAGTTAGGTGTCATCTCCAGTACGTACTACAGGGATTATTACGGGGAAATGACAGACTTTTTAAATGTTGGACTGGCTTCTGATCGATTTCTCGCAGAATGGTGGATCAGAAGTGATGATGTCACAAAAAGAGCTAACAATACATTCCAGCAGCCCAAGTTAGACCATGCCATGTCCTACGCAGATGTCGTAAACAGAACCGAGAGGATACAGGAATTCAGGAAAATAGTGTCTTTAGATCTTGATCTGGATTCCGCAAGTTTATTGGTTGAAATTCCTTCAGACATCAATTCATTAAAAGAGAAAGACATGCCGCTCGCACAGGAATGGCGACAAAAAACCAGAAAGATCTTTGGAAACTACTTCCCAAAATATACTGCTCGCAATGTTCTGTCAGAAATTCTAGAAGGAGAAAGGAGAACTTTCTATCTCTTGAGGAGGAATCTCGATGAAAATTCAAAGGATTGAGTTGAGAATTGTAGAAATCCCGTACATACATCCATTCGAGACCAGTTTTGGCAGGGAAGAAAAAAATCAGGAACTCATTGTCAGGTTGCAGAGTGACGATATTGAAGGATTTGGTGAATGTGTAGCCCTGGACAAACCGTACTACTCCTACGAAACTGTAAAGACAGAGTGGCACATTCTTGAAGATTTCATCATTCCTGAAATGATAAACGAGGAATTCGAAAATCCAGAGGACATTCAGAGGATTTTCAGGCGAATCAGAGGACATCCCATGGCAAAAGCTGGGATGGAGGAAGCTTTATGGGATTTGTGTGCAAAGGAGAGGAACGTGTCCCTTTCAAAGCTTCTGGGAGGTGTAAAATCCAGAATTGAGAGTGGGGTCAGTATTGGAATTGACAGAATGGATGTCGTCCTTGAGAATATTGGTAAGAGATGGGGAGAAGGTTACAGGAGAATAAAGATAAAGATCAAGCCTGGATGGGACACAGAGGTTGTCAGAAGGATAAGGAAGGAATTCGGAGACATTCCACTCATGGTGGATGCAAATGCGAGTTATAGTATAGAGGATATTGATGTCATGAAGGAACTGGATCAGTACAATCTTCTAATGATAGAGCAGCCTCTCAGCTACAATGATCTTTACGATCATGCACTCTTACAGAAAGAACTGGAAACGCCACTATGTCTGGATGAATCTGTAAAATCAATAAAAGATGCTGAATTAGCCTTGAAACTGGGAAGCTGCCGAATCATAAACATAAAGCATGGAAGAGTCGGGGGGCTTTTTCAGTCGAAGGAAATCCATGATCTCTGTCTCAGAAATGTGCCAGTATGGGCTGGGGGCATGCTGGAATTTGGCATTGGTCGTGCCACGAATATTGCTCTTGCTTCTCTGGAGGGATTCTGTCTCGCCAATGATATCTCTGCTACTGACAGGTATTACAAAGAAGATATTACTGAGCCATTTTTTCTGAATGAGGATGGTACGATCACTGTTCCAGATAAAGCTGGGATTGGTGTTTCTGTCAACGAGGATAATCTGGAAAAATACAGTTTAAAGAAGAAATGGTACTAAACAGGGAATATTTATCATTTCGAGAGTACTCCTAAGTTTCCCATTTTCACGTTCCTGAGTCCTGCCGTCTTTGCTGCATCGTACGCATCTATCATCTCGTCTAGTGTTGGGGATCTTTCAGTCATCTTGTAGGCAGGGAAATATGCTAGGATTGTAAAAGGAATTTCAGGGTCAACCCTCGCCAAGAGTTCAGCAACTTTTTTGATCTGATCTTTCTCTACCCACCCTGGTATGTACAGGCTCAAAACTTCTATGACGAACCCTAAATCTATGAGCTCTTGTGGAAGTTCCAGAATCCTGTCATTGGAGACGCCAGTCAAGTCCTTGTGAACCTTACTATCGAAAGCCTTGATATCCAGCCAGAAAGAGTCCACTCCTGCTTTCTTCAGAATATCCAAATTTTCAGGTGTTAATCCATACCCATTGGTCTCTATCAGAACGTGTAGATCAGTCTCTCTTTTGATCAATCTCGTACATCGAGCATAGAATTCAGGACAGCAGGTCAGATCACCACCAGTAAATCCCACAATGTTTCGGGCTGGACCCCATCCTTGGGGACTCAAAATGATCTGCGTTGGGTCTAAAACATTGGGGCAGAACTTTGAACGTACATCTGTCACACATCTGCCGCAGCACTTGCATAAATCTAACCCGTGAAATGCTGTCGTGTGCTCCCTTTCTTCTTTGTAGGTCACCAGGAATTCATAGGTTTTGGCCATGTCCAGTATCTGTTCAGGTGAAAACCAGTTCCCATCAGCAAATTGTGAGAATTCATAACTGTGGCATTTTCTACAGGATAGATTGCATCCAGATTGGTATATGGAGAAGTAATGCTCCGGTCTTGACAAGTGTGCACTCTTGATCAGCCTCAGAGTTATTCCATCTTTCTCCTGTAATGTACATTTACAGGCTGGTAAAAAGTTTCCATCTGCATTGGTGAGGCAGCTTCCTTTGGTGTAGCCTTGTCTTTCCAGGTTACACATTATTGAATGTGTGCACGGTAGCAGAAAAAGGTTTCTCCCTCAAATTTACGAGAAACAATCAGGGAGTCTGTAATTCAGTAGTCCTGTATCCAGATCAACGTGGAAATCTCTAGAATCTCCCCTAGAAATCAAAAAATGTTGTGGTGGGTTTTCTGATCTCTTCCGTGAGAATCTGTCACAATCAGACTTCATAGAGTGCTTTGAATTCTTCTCGTGTCAATTTCATAAGTTTATGTCCTGCCCACATCAGGTTATTTCCCTTCTTCCCTGTTATTCGCACAAATCCTGCCTTTTCGTACACTCTCTGGGCAGCTGGGTTATCCGCGTGAGGTGGTACAACGAAAAGGTCGCAATCTGTATTATCAAAAGCATATCTGACCACCAGGCGCATTCCCTCTGTACCTAATCCCCGTCCCCAATATTGGGGCAGCAATTTGATGTCTCCAACAACACAGGTCAGATCTTCTGGTACTGGAAAAGATACTGGAAAAGATCTTCGCGAACTGCCAGGTATATTCTCTCATCCATGATTGTTGGTGTCACTGAGCAGGGTGAATAAGCGGGCATTTTATAGAGAAGTTCACCTTTCTGGAGGGTCAAGCAATAGAGGATCTGTGAGTCACAAACGTATACCCTGTCCCCCACGACAGCTGGCGAACTCTCATAATGTTCATAATATTCTTTCGGGACTGTCCCCTTTCC
>CAZFAR010000016.1:0-5471 GCA_964516825.1 uncultured Thermococci archaeon | reverse complement strand
TTCACTGGGATCATAGGCAGACTGAACCATGGATAGAATGCATATGCAAAGCAGGGCCATGTGCTTCATGAGTATACCTTTGTCACGAATCCTCATAAATCATTCCCTCCCTGTCAAGGGCGCAGGTAATCAGTGATCACTCCGTTGTCAAAGGCTATAGTTGAAAGAAGGGACTTTGCATCATATGTGAACTTAGCATGTTCGGGGATATTTGCCACTCCGTAGTCATCAGGAGTATGATCTGCATGCTCTATGATATGAAGACAAAGAAGATGATAAGAGAGGTTCATCATGCTGTAGTACTGGGTGATCAAAGGTGACTGCCTCTCTCTCCAATAGAAAACCTTGTCACATCGTGAATCAACCATTTTTAAGAAATGAGATTACAAGAGATTCCAGTCAACTCTCAAGGTCAAAAGGGGATTTCACTGTTTCCTCCGGATTTCCACACTACATCTTCCCGAATTGTCAGCAAAAACGAGAATGCAGTTGTCTGTCTTTTCAAATCGTCCTCCAGCCACTCTTACTGTAATTCCGTGAGGATACTGGACAGAAGGGACATAAATCTCTGTATGCACTTTTAACGCTGGGTCCACCTCAAATATAAACAGGAATTTCCCATTCTTTCGATCAAAGGACATCTTCACCGGCTTACCCGCAGTTTTTCGAGCATAAGGACGGCAAAAACCCTCCACTGCACGTCCTCCACTGTGAACGTCATCTTCTTGATCTCTGCTGAATATTGAAAAATCTTCCAGATTCCACTGATCGCCCCACTCGTTAGTATTGTCTGCAGTGTAGTTCCATAAGATAGCACCAAGTAAAAGGGAGTCCAGAACATCGTAATTCATGGTTAATGCCTCAATCTGATTAGAGAAATCACCGGTACTATATGCTTTCTTGTTGTTCATGTCAATAGGGATGCCAAATTCTCCAATCAACGTTGGAATTTCCTGCATTCTTCTAGATGTCTCCTTAATCTGAGTTAATTGACTCCTGAACATGGACTTGATGCCACGTCTCGTGAACACAAGGTGCTGTGCCATTACATCATAGTTGTATAAAAGAGGAAACTTCTTGGTGAGGAGCGTGATTGCATCATACCAGTGACTGGCATTTATCACATTCCTGGCATCATCGGGTCCCCATTCCATAGTTTCTGGATGGAACGGTTCTCCTTCAACGAATATGAATGCATCCGGGTGTACTTTCCTGATTTCATGGGCATATCTGTTGATAAATGGTCGAAGATAATCTCTGAAGAACTTCACAGGAGCTCCATCTACTGAAACAAAGTAATGAGAGCAGAGCAGTACAGGATTCTCTCTGATCTCCCAGATTCCTTCTCTGCGCCAAATATCTTCTCTACCCGGAAGCCAGCATGAGATCTTGCCAGGGTTGATAATAGTTTCACCTGTTATTCTGATACCAAACCTCTTCAATTCTGCCACTTTAACAGTACGGGAAAAGCCAGCAGCCGAAGCCATTGCATCAAAAGGTGTTATCTGTAACCCAGGCATAGAATGACCTGCAACCTGTATGGGTGTTCCAAGATTCTGTACTCCAATGAATCCAGGATGAGGTTCATTCAGGCAGTCGTAACCGATGACGTGAGGCATATGTTTCAGTCTGGAGGCAATCTGTCTTACAGCATTGATATAGTGGGTCTGCAAGTACTCCTGGACTGGCTGCCCATCTATACGACAATGATGTGCAAAATCATTTCCTCCAAAGAACAAAGTGAACATGGTAGCTGCTGCAAACCTCTGATAGTTTCGGGGCCAGCACATCAAAGGATAATCAGAAGGATACCTGTACTGCATCACTATTGCTGCATCTGTGGCATCAAACTTCTTAAAATCCAGGCCCACCTTCTCGAAAAGCCATCCTGGTGCACCATCTCCTCCTGTCATCCTGCTCCAAACATCTTGATGAGGATCAATGAAAACGTAGAAATTGTAGTCTCCAGCCTTTTCTATGACCTCTTCAAGGTAGTCCAGGTAAGCAGTATCATATTCTCCAGGTCCCTTGTGCTCGATCGCTTCCCAGGTTGTAAGAAATCGCAGACAGTTGAATCCCCAGGCCTGCAGTCGAGCGTAATGCTCATCTGCTTCTTCTGGTGGAAACGGACGGCCAACAAAGGAGACATCCCTATGATCTGAGAAATCTGTCTTGCGATGAGTAGCACCATCAGGAGTGAATGGAACCTTCGTGCTTCCTCCGAGATTGACTCCGCGGAGTAGGACTGAACGTCCCTCAAAATCGATGAACCATTCTTTTTCTGCAGTCAAGAGCATACAGGTCTCTCCAAATTATGTGATTAGGCGAGTATTGCTATTTCACATTATAAAGATGTGCGTCTCCATTTTTCTCACCACTTCGGCAATCCTTTGATTGTTAGAAACTTCGGCAAAAACAACATTTCATCCAGATCAAGATAGTTGAATGTTACACGTGTAACATCATCATTATTCAAGAAGGGGATGAAGGGCAGCAAGAAGGCATATAAGGAAGAAACCAAGTGAGTACGCGGTGATACAGTGGAGAAGAGTAATCAGAATGCTCAGACTCTGGCCTTGATCGTTGGAAACAGGGAATTCTTCCCAGATCGATTAGCTGAGGAAGGTGGAAAAGAGGTAGCCAGAACTCTAAGGGATCTGGGTTTCACGGTTATAACGTTTTCAGAGGAATCAGGCTCTGGAAGTGTTCAGACGAGAGAGGAATCCAAGAAATGTGCAGTCATTCTTAAGGAAAATGCAGAAGACATAGAGGGTGTCGTAGTTACCCTTCCTAATTTCGGCGATGAGAAGGGAATAGCTGAAACGCTCAGACTTTCGAAATTGAATGTTCCTGTCCTCGTTCATGCTTTTCCAGATGAAATAGCAAAGATGGACAGAGAAAATCGCAGGGATTCCTTTTGCGGCAAGTTTTCTGTGTGCAACAATCTTTATCAGTGTGGAATAGATTTTACGAATACTAAAAAGCATGTGGAGGCTCCGGATTCTGAGGAGTTCAAAGAAGATTTAATTCTATTTGGAAGAGTGTGCAGGACTGTTAAGGGAGTCAGAAATGCAAGGCTCGGAGTTGTTGGAGTAAGACCGAATGCCTTCAAGACAGTTCGATACAGCGAGAAAATCCTGGAGAGAAATAATATATCATTAGAGGTTGTGAGTTTGCTAGAGATCATAGGTCGAGCGAGAGAACTGGAAGATGATTCACCCAGCGTCAAAGATACATTGAGCAAGATGGAGCAGTGGTTTGACTGGGAGAATGTCCCCCAGGAAGCTGTTACAAAGACTGCAAAACTGGCTGCTGCACTTTCACAATGGATCCGAGAAAATGAACTTCATGCTGTTTCGTTCAGCTGCTGGCCTGCAATAGAGAAGTACTACGGAATCGTCCCCTGTGCTGCCATGAGTTTAGTCTCTGAGTCGTTGATACCTGCTGCGTGTGAAACAGATGTCATGGGAGCTCTTTCCATGTATGTGCTCCAGCTCGCTTCAGGCAAGCCCACAGCTTTGGCTGACCTCAACAACAATTATGGTGATGATCTCAATAAATGCGTACTCTTCCACTGCAGTGCGTTTGCACAGAGTTTCTTCGAGGACTGTCCTGTCTTGGGGTGTCATGAAATGCAGGGTTTCTATGGCTCTCTGAGCGGTAAGGTAGCGCCGGGACCAGCGACCCTGTTCAGAGTGTCCACAGATGATGCCAAAGGGAGTATGAGAGCTTATCTTGCTGAAGGCAGAATTACGGGAGACAAGATTGAGACTTTCGGTACTTACGGTGTGGTGGAGATTGAGGGACTCCAGTCACTCCTGAAATATATAGCTGATAAAGGGTTTGAGCATCATGTTGCTATCGTTAGAGGGCATGTAGCTGATGTTGTGGAGGAAGCTGTTAAAAAGTACTTACATTGGGAGATTTACAGACATTGTCTCTGATCATATGATAAAGGTGGTATATTTGCCTCAGGTCTTGACGATTGGCGAGCTGCTGGTTGATATAATACGGAAAGATGTGGATGTTTCTCTGGGAGAGCCAGCTGATTTTGCAGGACCATTTCCTGGGGGAGCTCCAGCCATTTTTGCTGATGCTGTGGCAAGGCTCAAAATGAGTTCTGGAATAATCGGTAGTGTTGGAAAGGACGAATTTGGCCAATGTATTCTAAGGAGACTGAAAAAAGATGGCGTTGACGTCACCCACGTTGTGGAGAATGAGCATCTTTCGACTGCAGTGGCTTTTGTTGCTTATTTTTCTGATGGTTCTCGCAGGTTTGTTTTCCACGTGGGCAATTCTGCTGCTGGCATGATTGATGTCTCTGATGCCGAGGAATATGTAAAAAATGCATCAGCAGTTCATATTAGCGGCAGTTCTCTCATGATGAGTGAGAAGCTGAGGGAGGCTTGTCACAGAGTTGTTGGAATAGCCAAAGAGGCTGGGGCGGTCATTTCCTTTGACCCCAATATCAGAAGAGAATTAGTGAGTGTGGCTAGAATGAAAAAGATAGTGAAGCCAGTTCTTGAAGTGTGTGACCTTCTGATCCCTAGTGCTGATGAATTCAGGGAGCTCTGCAGGGCAGATGAGGAGAAGGGGGTTAAAGAGATGATAGATAATGGTATTAAGATTGTAGCTGTGAAGGATGGTGATAAAGGCTGCAGACTCTACACAAAAGACGAGAAAGTCACGGCCAGAGCATTTGATGTCAAAGAGCTCGATCCTACTGGGGCAGGGGATGCTTTCTCTGCTGGAATAGTAGTGGGATTTCTGGAAAAAATGAACTTAGGATATCTGGCACGATTCGCCAATGCTGCTGGAGCTAAAGCTGTCACTGCCAAGGGGGCCATGGAAGGCCTGGCCTGGAGAGAAGAGATAGAGAATATGTTACTAAATATTGAAGGTGTCTGATTTGAGGTTCTACCTATGGTGCTGAGCAGCATCTCATACATTGCTTTAATCTCCAAAAACTTCATCAAAAGTAAAATATTCTCCAGATTCAACTTCTTTTTCGATTAGATCCATTTCTTTTCTTTCTTCGTCACTTAGGTCTTCAAACCCAAGGAAATTATCTATCTTTGAATGTATCCCCCTTAGTAGCATTTCAATGCGATTCATTTTTTCTAATAATTCCTGAGACATTTGTTTCACCTGTTCTTGAAGTAGCCATGAGTCTACTTAGAGATTTCCAAATTGGCAAATAAGCTGATCTGTGTCGAGTCCTAATATTTTTTCGCTCTCTTTTCCAGTCTATTTGAGTCTCCATTTTTATCAGTCCTCCATCCTTTTTTCTGAAGGTATCAGATGTTCAGTGTGAAGCCATTCTTGTTACATCTCTCATTCAAGTATGGCATCTCTCATTTCTAGAGAGGTACACACATTTTCCATTCTCATGAGAGCCTTCTAATATATATTTTTCGATTCCAAATCAAATCATGGTGGTGGTTGACGATCTGGTGGTGGTTCTGACGGCA
>CAZFAR010000015.1:0-18518 GCA_964516825.1 uncultured Thermococci archaeon | reverse complement strand
GGATGCATGTTCTCATCGTGGGTCGGGACAGGCATCTCCATGTTTTCATCTGTTTCTGAGGAAGGTTTCTTTTCCTGGAAGTGGAAAATCAGACTTCCTGTTTCAGCTCTTGGGAATTGATGTGCGAGAATTTTAAGCTAGATTTTACTGCCTTCAGAACAGCTTAATTATTACATTCTGGTCTCATTTGCAGTTGTTACACGTGTAACAAAAAATTTGTTGTTTGCAATTGGATTCCTTAGAAATTATTGATTTTATCTTTATTATGAGTTATTTCAGGAGTTTTCAGTTGTCCTCTCTTGTAAAAAATGAACGGGAAATTGATCACTCACCACAAACATTTATATGTGAAGTAGAATGCTCACTTATGTCATTCCCTGTAGCTCTGCATCAGGCGTTCAAAAGAAGCATTCATATACTGTTTTCTTTTTTTGAGGAACATCTCTATGAAAAACCTCTGAATCTAGTCATATTCTCAGTAGGTATACTCCTGTCAATCAATATGTACTTCTCCATATTTCAGATCATAAAAGGGGGATTTATAGAAACTGATATGTGGTTTTTTGCATATAGAATAAATGAAATAGCCGATGAAGGACTCCAAAGTCTTTTTATTACCCCATATGGAATAATTGATGTGCATCCACCGTTATACTATGTGGTTACGGTACTTTTGAAAAAAGCAGGCCTCTCCGTGCTTTCAGTAGCAGCTATCTTGCGGATTATAATCCCTGTGACAGTCACTTATCTAGTATATAAAACAGGAGATTTGCTCTTTGGAAAACAGGCTGCTGCTGTAGCCTGTTTCTTTGTAGCATTGATGCCCCCAAGCGGTTCATACCACGGTTTGTGGACATCAACCCCTTGTGCAATGAGTTTAATACCGTTCCTTTTAGGTGTATATGTTTTCGTGAGATTTTCGGAATTTCAAAAAATGAGATGGCTCTTCCTATCAGTAATTCTCTTTCTTGCTGCATCTTTAACCCATATTCTTACAGCATTCGCTTCTTTCATATTTCTGGGATGTGCTCTCTTCTTTTTTAGGAAAAAGATTCCAAGACTTTTTGTACTCACTATGATAACTATTCTTGTGATTATTTCTGCATATGGTTGGCTTTTCTTTTCCTCTACTGCTGGGTCAACATCTCTCTTGGATCTTCTGCAGAATGCTTTTAGTCATCCATCGCCACAGAAAGCATCCTCCCTGAGACAGTTCTTCTTCATTGCGTACTGGCCGCGGCATCTCACCCTCATAACTTCAGTGGGTTTCTTTGCAGCAGTCTTTCATTTCTATAGTAGGAAAGCTCCCCTGCGGACCATTGATAGCGTATTCTTTGCCTGGATGATTCTCCTTGCTGTGTACAGCCAGCTCTTTCTTGTGGGGATCTATTTGGCTAACCAGCGATTCCTGCTTTATTTATTATTCCCTATCAGTATATATGGTGGTTATGGATTTACAAAGGAGGTGATGCCTGTATTAAGGAAAGATACTTTCTTGAAATTTTCATTTTTTGCATCCATTCTCCTCTTTTCCGTGTATCAAACAGGAATAGCACTGGCATATTATCCCACTACTATACGAAGCGGTGATGTGAGATCTCTTGAAGAAATGAATGAAATCCTCCCGGAGGGTACCATATACGTGCAGAATTGGTTTCACAGTGGAAGGTACTTGTTTGCCTATACTACTGGACGCAAAGATATCATATGGGATATGTCCCTGAATCGACAGATAGGGTTACCTAGTGATGATATTCGATCTGTGCTCGCATATTCAGGAGTAGATTACTTAGTGGTAGTATCTGAAGCCAGAGCCAGTGTCTACATGAACGCACTGGGAGATGGTATAACTTGTATATGGACTGATGGGAGATTCTATCTTCTAGAGGTTCATATCTGAAATTCGTTAGAGAAATCACCTTCCGAAAAGGTGCAGTACTGCCTTCGGTAGCAAACCTTTAAGAACAGGAAATTTTACGATTTCCACAAGAGGAACCTGAATTCGAGAGGTGGTGCAACTGTGAGCGAAGTGACAAAATCCCTTGATAGCATAGCGAAAGGAACAATATTCTCTTCAATAGGCCTTTTTTCAGCCATTTTCTTGTCCTTCCTTCAACGCTGGGCCATAATACGGGTGACTACTCCTGAAGAATACGGATTATACTCGCTATCTCTGGCAATTATAGCAATTTTCTTGTCCATCGGTAGCTTGGGTCTGCATGATGGTGTTGCTCGTGTTGTTTCATTGCATTCATCATCAAGATCAGATGTTTCCAGGGGGGATGTTTTTTCATCATTAATCTTTCTATCGTCTGTATCGGGAGTGATTTGTTTTCTAATCCTCATTTTTGGTTCTCCTCATATTTCCTCATTCTTTGGAAAGGATATCACCTGGATTGTACAGATTGTATCCATATCGCTGCCATTCAGCCTTTTGCTTGATTTTTTGACCTCTTTTTTCAGGGGAATTGAAAAAGCCGGAGTCAAAGTAATATTTAGTGATATTCTCAGGAATCTTATCTTTCTCTCCGCTTTGATGGCAATATTTATGAAGAAGATGCCTTTCAATTCAATCGTAATAGGCTATGTTATCTCATTTGTAATATCTTCAGTATCAATACTTTTCTATACATTTTACAAGGTGGGATCTCCCCAATTTCGAAGAACAATTCCTGTTGCAAAAGAGATGATCCTTTTTTCTCTTCCTTTACTGGGAGGCTCACTCTTCCAGTTGATTACAGCGTGGGCAGATACGTTATTACTGGGAGTCTTCAGATCTTCAGAAGAAATAGCGCTCTACAACGCAGCCCTCCCCACATCCAGGCTGATCCAGATATTTCTCGGAGCTCTCCTCTTTATATACTTGCCTGTGGCTACTTCTCTCTTTTCCCGAGGGTTATTTTCTGAGATGAAAAAAACGTATGCTATAGTTTCCAAGTGGGTTTTATTTCTGACAATTCCCCTTTTCATGGTTCTCTTTTCCAACACTGAAATACTCTTTCGATTTCTTTACGGGCATAAATACCTGTCAGCAGTGTTGCCCTTCAGAATAATTGCTGTGGGATACCTCCTTCATACTGCACTTGGACCTAATGGAGGAGCCTTGATTGCTATGGGGAAAACCAGGATCATGATGATAGCCACAATACTTACTGCTCTCACCAATTTGATAGCAAATCTCATATTAATACCTCTCATGGGTATAGAAGGTGCAGCCATATCCATGCTAATAACGCTCATTGCTGCATCTGCTATCAGGGGTGTTGCACTTTATGTCATATCAGGCATTCATCCTCTGGGATGGAATTATGCGAAACCTTTAGTCCTATCTTTCCCCCTTGTGTGGGCCTGCCAGATAGTGTTAGAGAAGATTGTACCACTTGA
Organism: uncultured Thermococci archaeon; assembly: GCA_964516825.1. Taxonomy (GTDB): domain Archaea; phylum Methanobacteriota_B; class Thermococci; order Methanofastidiosales; family SZ-28-30; genus SZ-28-30. Next base: position 15,134 of record CAZFAR010000015.1, on the reverse strand, counting down.
AGTATGGATGCTCCCCTTCCTCCTGGTAGTATACACTTTTCTTTACGGCTCTTGCATGATCCTTACGAGGAGTGTGGATCAGGAAGATGTCTGGATGCTCATGAATGTGGAGAAAAGGCTTGGAGTAAGATTCACCTTGCCCAGGAGAATTCTGAAGAAATTTTTGAAATGAATACGTGCATGAATGGAATCCCTCCAGGGGAAAGCTTATCTTCTGCACTTCACAGGTGATCAAGTGACAAAAATTCTCATCCACACAAGCAAGAGAGGTACGCGAATCGAGGAGCTGCTCATCCATGCAGGGTATTCTGTAGTGGGAATAAAGGAACGAATGATCAAGAAAAGTAAAATACTGAAATTAGTAAACCTCATGCGATTAATTGCTAGAGAAACCCCAGATTTGATGCTCATAGATTCGGCAGGTCTCATGTTGATATCAGCCTACTTATTGAGCAGGCTGTTTCGTATCCCCCTCCTCCTGAGGGTGAGAGCAGATATATGGTCCATATATGCTGAGCAGAGAGAATACCTCGGACGTGCAGAGAGGGTATATGAACTCATCCTATTGAAAATCTGTGAAACACTGTACAGAAAATCCGAAAGACTCTTCTGCGTCTCCGAGTACTTGAAAGAGATTCTTAGAGAAAAAGGAATGAGAGAGGAAAGAATAAGGGTTCTACGGTTCTCAATAGACGCAGAAAGGTTTCATCCTATAGAAAAAGATGACAAAAGAGTCACTCTCCTTTCAGTAATGAATTTCTCATTCAAGAGGAAAACTGAAGGACTCGTAGAAGTCATACCTGTGGTGGACGAGGTAATGTCACATCATGAGAATACCCAATACTTGATAACAGGAGAAGGAAAATTCCTCCCTTTATTACAGGAAAAATTAGCAGGTACAAGAAGCAAGGACAGGGTGATCTGTCTCGGTTATCAGGAATCTGTGGAGAATCTTTTCGCAGAAGCAGATATACTCATTCACTATTCATTCCTGGATACATCTCCTGCTGTGGTTCTGGAGGCCATGGCATGTGGCACGCCAGTGATCGCCAACAGGTTCAATGGAATGATAGAACAGATACAGGATGGGGTCACTGGATTCCTCGTGGATGATGCATCTTCCTTCAGGAATGTTCTTGAAATGCTCGTGAGCAACAGGAAAATGAGAGAAGAAATGGGAAAAAGGGGAAGATCATTTGTCTTGGAAAACTATAACATATCGCATAATGCTGCCTGTTTCAAGATGGAGATAGATGATGTCCTCTCCACTACATAATCAGTAAAGACTTAATCTTTCTTGGTCATTTCTGTCCATATCATCCAGCCAAGCCTATTCAATATGGGATTCTCATGGTATATTTTCCTCAACTTCGGTATTGGAAACACGAAAGATTCCACTTTCACATTTTCTGTGTCAACCCTTTCCAGAATCATTCTGAATTCTCTTTTTGAATACCTCTTCCCGAAGGACGCAGGTCTTTCGGAGAATGTCCCCCTCTTCATGTGCATGAGCATCCAGTACACAGTAAAGGGGGAGAAGAGATAGGGAACGGTAATGATGATTTTCCCTCCCGGTCTAGTGACTCTCACATGTTCTGCAACAGCTTCTTCTGTACCCTCGAAATGTTCCACAACGCCAAAGGAGAAAGTCAGATCAAAGGTATCATCCTTGAAAGGTACGAATCGCGCATCTGCAATAACGGGAGAAAATCCTTCTTTCTTGAGCACCAGGGCTGCATTCTCCATTATATCAATTCCAAAGGCATCTATTCCCTGATTTTTCAGGAATCTTATCCACCTTCCGTCGCCAAACCCTATTTCCAGCGAAGTTTTCACACCCTCCACTCTCTTCAGCATCCTTTCCCAATACACTCTATATCCAAAGCTGCTCTCATATTCCGATTTCTCCCATTCTTTTCTCCTGCTCTCCCAGTATTCTCTTAACTTTTCACTTTCTTTTGAGGGATCTTTATCTTTCATTGTTACACCTTTCTTGGGTACGCGAATTTTATAAGCACCTGAGATCATCCCTATCATGGAGGACTATGATACTGTATTACACTTTTCTCTCCGGGGGTCCTGGATTCTCATCCTCAATCTTTGTGAGAAACTCTTTCAGCGTACATACTTTCTGTGCAGGTACGCCTGCTACCACAGTCCCTGGGGGTATGTCATTGATAACTACAGATCCTGCCCCCACGATACAGTTATCTCCAATAGTAACATGTGGAAGGATGATACTCCCGTATCCGATGAAACAGTTCTTGCCGATTCTCACTGGACCTATCCTCACTTTCCTGGTGAAGACTTTCGCACTGGCATCATGGGTCAGAATACATGCGAAGGAGATGGTGGTGTTGTCCCCGATCTCCACAAGGTCTTTCCTTCTCCCATGGGGCCCCAAATCTATGAGCGAGCGGTAGATATTCACGTTTTCACCACAATGCAATCCCCTCAACTTGTGGAAGGTCACCTCATTGAGAACGCCCAGATTTCGTAGGATGTGGAGTATCCTGTCTCTCATGGCCAGATATCAAGGAAAACGAATATAAGGGTATCGGTTAAAGAGGAGCTGATTGTATTGAAAGAAGATTAAAAGATTATGTGTCAGAGAATTTGATGGTGCTACCTCAGATCTGATAACCTTTCATGAAAGGACCTCTCCCCTATTTTCAGAACCCCGAATTCCATCCATGTATAGCAGCACCGCACCGGAGGAGAGGAAAACGTTATAAAGGATGAGTTATCAGCTCTTCCCATGAGAGTATGTCACGTCGGGTTTTCGCGGTTCCCGGGAGTCGGCGCTATGGCAATGTATGAGCATTCCCGCAACTTGGCAAAACTCGGTGTGGATGTCCATGTGATAGCAGCAGGAGAAAAACAAGAAGACAGAGAAATAGATGGTGTGCACGTTTCCCTTCTAGAATCTCATTCTGTGAAAAAACGTTCTGTATATCCTTTATTATTCACCTGTAAGCTGCTCTCGCACGTGAGAACCTTTTCAGATTCAGAATTTGATATAATCCATGTGTATCATTTTCCTGGATCCTTCTTCTTACCATTATTTCTAAGGAATAAAGGAAGAAAATGGGTTTTCTTTACCACATCTGGCCCCATACGAGGCGGGATTACTTCACATGCAGGGTGGAAGCTTCAGGCCTTTGAATCACGGTTTTTTGATCATATCATCTTGAGAGATAAAAGCCATGTATCTCAATTTAAGTACAGAAAAGAAAAAATAAGTATTGTTCCAATTGGAGCTGATTTAAGCCTTTTTTCTCCCGGTGAATCTAAGATCAGAGAAATGTATGGGATTGATCCTGAGGAATTCCTGTTTCTGTATGTGGGAAATCTGCATCCGGCCAGAAGAATTGAAACGCTGATTGAAGCTGTGGGAATGGTAAACAAAGAAAGAAGTGCAAGACTCATGGTAGTGGGCAATGGGGGGACGCAGATACTCAAGAAGTATTCAGAAGCTGCAGGTATGGGTCATGTGATCTTCACAGGCAAGGTACCTCATGATGATGTTCCTCTGTACATGCGATGCTGTAATGTTTTTGTGAGTTATGTGCCAAGAACTCCTGAATTCGATATACAGCCCCCCTTAAAGACAGTGGAGGCTCTGGCCTGCGGGCTTCCTGTAATTGCCACAGACACGTTAGGAAATAGAAGGTTCATTACCCACACGGAAAATGGATTTTTAACAGCAGATGATGCTGTATCTCTGAAGAATGCCATGATAGAGCTCATGGAGAATGAAGCTCTCACAGAAAAATTGGCAAAGAATGCTGGAAAGTCTGTTATTGATTACGACTGGAGGACTATCGTTAAGAAGATGCTCCTTCCTACGTATGAGTGGTTGATATCAGAATAATAGTTGTGCAATGGTCTGTAGAACCTGGAAGATTTTTAAGTCAGCCAGCAATGACTATTCTATGAATATCAAGAAAGAGCATGGTGCAGGCGGGGAAGAAATGGATAAATTCCTGAAAACAATAGTCCTCAAAAGAATACTGCACAATAAATTCAAGAATGGGCTCGGGCTGGAAGAACTCGATGATTCTGGTACTTTACCCCTCAATGGAAAGCACCTGGTCTTCACCACAGATTCCCATACTGTAGATCCCATTTTCTTTCCTGGTGGCGATATTGGCAAACTAGCTGTCTGCGGAACTATCAATGACATAGCTGTCATGGGTGCTTCTCCTCTTGTTCTATCGAATGCTATGGTACTGCCGGAAGGTATTGAAATCTCCTCTGTAGAGAAAATACTGGAATCAATGGATGCTGTCTGTGAAGAGGCAGGGGTCTCAATAATCTGTGGAGATACGAAAGTAGCAGGCGATAGCCTCATCATTACCACATCAGGGATCGGTATAGCTGATGAAGTGATCGCTGATACAGGGTTAGAAGTAGGGGACAGAATCATAGTTTCAGGAACCATTGGAGACCACGGAATTGCTATCATGTCTCATCGGGAAGGAATAGAATTTGAAACCTCTTTAGAATCAGATGTGGCCCCCCTGAATGGAATGATTTCGCAGATTTTGAAGTGGGACATTCACGCTATGAAAGATCCTACCAGAGGCGGATTGGCAAAAACACTGAATGAATTCAGTGAGAAATCAAGGGTTGGAATCCAGATCTACGAAGAGAGGATACCTGTAAAACAGGAGGTCATGGCAGCATGCGAAATGCTGGGGCTGTCTTATTTTGATGTGGCTTGTGAAGGAAAGGTCGTCATAGCAGTGAGGGAGGAGCATGCAGATGCTGTTGTAGAAACACTGAGAAATCACAAGTATGGGAGAAATGCATCTGCAATTGGTGAAGTCGTTGAAGGAGACCGCGTTCTGCTCAAAACAAGGATTGGAGGTCGTAGGATACTGGAGAAGCCCATAGCAGACCCTGTTCCACGAGTATGTTAGTTGCAGCTACATTCATTGTTACAGGTGTAACGTCTGTCCTATTCTAGACCAATCCGCCGCAAAAGAATGCCATCCTCTGCAACTTCTGCATGTTCTTCTTCAAGTGCTACACCTTCCTGGATTAATAACGTTTTTTTCACTCTTTGAAGGCTTTCTTCTGATATTCCGTATAATTCCGATACCACATCGTCAATTTCCTCTTCAATTCCGCTCACATTTTCTCCTTTTTGAACAATGTCGTGCGCTTTTCTTGATAGGTTGGACAATTCTCTGTGAAGTTCATTTTTCGCCTCATACTTCGGGATTCTAATAGTATCTTCCACGATTCTGGGAGTACCAAAGCTCTTTGTACCTCCTGCAATAGAACGAAGGATCATATCTGTCATGCTCGAATTCATGATGCTGCAGATGTAATGAGCTTCATCTTCACTTTCCACAGGGATGAATGTTAATACCTGCTCGGGCAGAACAAGTCTTGTACCTAGGTAGCTATCATGAACTGTAGATATGACACAAGCAGTAATTCTTGCTCCCATCCGATTCCATATGACTTTAAAAGGAGCATAGGTATACGTGCCCACATTGTACATAGTGTAAAAAGGAGCTTTCCTGGATTTCATGAATTTCTTGTAAGCTGCTCTTCTAAGGAGAACCTTCTCAAATTCCTTCAAATATATATACGTTCTGGGAAAAGCTGTCTTTATCCATTCTTCTTCAAAACCAATCCGCTTTATTGGATCCTGCATTTGGAGTGTGTACCCATAACCATCAATCCTCCACTTTTTTACATTTCTGGACTTCAAAACAGGATATATAAAGAAATCTTCAATAACAGTCTTCACCTTTCCTACTTTTCTTTTCATGCCCTCTGTCACATTTTCCACCACTAGTTCTCTGACTAGAATATCATCATTCATGCCCAGAATTTCCCTTAGGGACTTAGAAAGATCTATTTTCTTTCTGGACTGTTTCATCACGTCTACTATTTTAAGCCAGTAGACACCATTGGCCCCGCCGCTGTTTATCCCTTCGTACGCAGAATAACTACTCTTTCCATATGCTTTCTGGACTATTGGTATGACACTACCAGGTACAGTAATCCAGGGGGATAACTCATTACTAGAATCCGAACGAATTGCAGCCATCTCTATTGGATGCAACTTCTTTGATGCAGTTTCCAGGGATTCTTTCAGATCTATGTCAAATGATTTCCTCCATACAATGTATTTCACAGGGTATTCAGTTATTCTGCCCTTTTTCATAACAATTGCAGCTGTCCTGTTGCTTGTACCTTCAAAGGGCTGAACTTCAACGAAATCATGGGCTTCCACCGCATCTAGACCTGTCTCTTTCAATCGAAACTGCCTGAACCCTTCACCAGCGCCTTTGGTTTTGAAAACTGACTGAGTTATCAAAAATCCGAATGTACCAGAATCTTTAAGATATTTATCAATGCACACATAGGTGAAAAGAATTGATATATCTTTCTTTCCGCCTCCATGGCGTGCTTGGGATGCTGTCAATGTGAAGAGGTTGTAGTCTTTCCAGAGTTCTTGAGTATCATCTCTATAATCCCTTGGTAGATTGTCCCACAATACCCATGGAGGATTCCCAACCACATAATCGAATTTTCCAATAAACAAAGGCGCAAAGGCATTCAGGAGAATGGTTAGCCAGATGTGATCCTTTCCTTCCGTTTCCAAAGTCAGCAAAAGTATGTACAGCCCATTCTTGATCCCCTCAATTTCAGAATCAGTCAAGTCCACGGAAGTGTTTTTCATTCTTCTTTCGAATTCTTCAGGAGAGTATCTCAGTTCTACGCATTCTTCAATGATAGGCAGTATCTTCCTTAGATTCTTACTATTATCCACAATGCTGGAAGGTATGCGAAATTCCCCAGCAGCAGTCTTCACCCTGTAGACAGTTCCATAAACAGCAGCCTTTTTCCTGATTGTTACAGAATCGGCAAGATATACAGGGATTTCTATGTCACTTGTGTAACTCAGCAAATCTCCAATATTGAGCAAGTAGTTTGTCCGAGCAGCCAATACTGCTAGAGGATTGAGGTCTATGCCAATGATATTGTTGATAACATACTCTGACATCATATCAGTAATGTAATGCTCCTCTGCATAGAGTCTCAATCGTTTTAGAGCTTCAATGAGAAAGGTTCCTGATCCGCATGCAGGGTCCAACAACCGTAATTCTAATGGCTTTGTGGCATCTTGAGAATCAGCTGCGAATTTTTCAAAAGAATCGAGTGTGAATTCTACCCTGTCTAGCAAGAACTGGGCTAACCAGTCTGGTGTATAGTATTCTCCCAGGTTATGACGAATTGGCCTTGGCACCAGTTCCTGGTAAATTATTTTGAGCATGTCTTTGGTTTCTTCAGGCTCCAGTACAGGTGTGGCAGGTTCATAGTCAGACAATCGTCGTGCAATTTCTGCAACGACATCCATGAGCTCTTTATCAAACTCCTCGACATACCAGGAGAAGTAACCACCTTCGATGAAGTTCCTGATCTTCAATAACTTCTTGAAAAGACCTCCTTCCTCCAAATCCTTCATGCTGTTCTTGAATTCTTCAATGCCCCCCATGTACTTATCCTCTAATTCAGCTACATATGACTTGAGATATCTGCCTGCACCATATAAGTAGGCAAGTTCTGCAGCAATGATTTTCATGAGAAGTGCATAATAAGAATGAATGCAGAATAGGAGTTTTGTGTGATCTTTTCCTTTCGTATCATAGAATGCATCCAATCCTTGAAGATCTTCTTCTCTGTAACCTGTTATCTGCGAAAAGATTCTTACCCAATCCTCAAAAAGGAGAGCTGTCTTGGGGCTCTTCGTATTTACCAGTTTATCATAGAACATGGCTATGACTGCTGAAGCCACTTCACTTCCAGGACCAAAGTCTCTCAGGAGCTCTTCAGCACACAGTTTTTTTCGTCTCAATCCTCTTAATGCCTCTACAATCTTCAAGACTACTTCCTTGTTAATTTCATAGGGACCCCTTACAACCCAGTCTTCAGTAATTGTGTTAAATTTTACAAAACCAATCTTATCGCCAATTATTATTCCAAAGAAGTATCTAAATCGTTCCTTGGCTCCCGCCTCAGATATGATGTAATTAATTATCTGTTCCTTGGCTTTGGTAAATCCAGAAGCAGTGGAAAGAATGCCTGGAGCTTTATATTCAATAAGAACGTGGCCATATAATGCATCTGCCCTAGCACCGGATACTAAAGAATACTCGAATCTTCCCATTTTCAAATCAAGAACAGTAACAATGTTTTCATTAATTATGCTTGTTGCGCTCATTTTGAATTCTTCTTCATTAGTGGAGCTTCTTGCTGTCTTCCTGAGATCAGAGACGATTTTGTCCAGATTGATATCTGATGTCTTGCTCAATTTTGTCACCTTAATCCGCGGTACGTTGCATTAATTGTGCACATTATTAGGTGAGACGTTGTGTATAAAAGCATTTGGGCTAATGCATTTTGTAACCGAGGCATTGCCTGAAGAGTAAGCAACTTACTAACCCCTAAAAACCACATTGGGATGTTGTATCCTTCAATCGACCCACAGCAGACTTCCATGAGTTTGTAACACATATGCTTTACTTGTGCAGAAGCAGTATTTATTGATGTAGCTGTGAGATGAACAGTGTTCATTGTCATGTTACAGGTGTAACATCTCTGTTCTGCTTTGAAAAGAGAAAACACCTTCAATTTCTCTTATGAACCTACCACCTGCATGACTCACTCTTTTCTTCGGGCAACAGTGTATAAATGAATCTTCTTGATTCTGGCCAGATTCAAAACCTTGGCAAAATCATCGAATCCCATCTCATCCAAAGAGATCCACCCATCATCTGCAGCTTCCCTCAGAATTTCATCGCCAATGTTACTCCGTGTCAACACTGTAGTATATCCTGGAGGTGATCCCACCCCACCAAAAGAAATATCAGAATTCTCAGATGTCAAATCAGTACAGAAGTAGCAGGACGAGGAGCGATAGTCATCCAGTTCCCTTACACGGAACTTGGTCATGCTGTTATCATAATGTACATGCAGAAAACCCCCAAAGATCTCCATCTTACTCACCTTGCTCAAATCGATGTTCTTGCTCTCAATGAAGGTCTTCATGCCCTCGTAAGTGAAGCTGTCCATACAGAACAGTCCAAACCGCAAAATACTCACCTTGATCATCAGGTTGAACAACCTGGAGGGAGACCTCTGCATCTTGTAGACTGCATCAATGTTACAGGGAGTTCCCACAAAACCGATAGACCTGAATCCATTCTCAACAGCTGAAACCAGAGCAGGCATTGTCAGACTGTGGCAGTAGATACTCCCTGATGCTTTTCTCACTTCAGGAATCTTGGCAGCATAAGTGGGTTGCGGCTTCCATGGATTTTCAGGATCTCTTTGAGTCACCACAGCTGCATCAATCAGGTTTTCCTTCATACAGTAGGACAGCAAAGCAGTGACCACTCCACCATCCTGTCCTTTAATGGTCTTGAATTTGGATTGAGCAATATAAACGGCAACATAATTCCCGACAAGCCCTTCTTCCGTAATAATAGTCCTTGGGCACTGGGCGTAGCAGACTCCGCAGCTCTCACAGTTGCCAGAAAGGTGAGGTATCCCATTTTCTATCAAAATCTTATCACAGAAAGCAGCACAGGCCCCGCACTGCGTACACACACCTGTATCTATAATATCCTCCTTCAACTGGATGAAATTGAAAGCCATTCGCTCTCTCAGTTTCTTCTCAATGTGCCTGAACCCAAGTTTCATCTCCTCAGCCATTTCAGATCACAATACCATCCTGTATGATGTGTGTTTTAGTCTCCTTTACGCCGGGAATGGTTCTAATCTTTAGGGCCATGAACTCGAAAAGCGCCTGTTCGTTTTCGAGCTCTGCAATGATAGCAATATTGAATCGACTCACCAGTTCATAGATTGCTAAAACGTACTCCATTTTCATGAGTCTTTCCTTTACTGATGGAACGTCTTCTGTCCGGATTTCAATTAGAGTTAAGACTGGCACTTTTCTCCCTCACTTTCTGATCAGTGTGGTTTTCGTATCAACCACGCCCTTCATTTTTCTCACTTTCTCGATAACAAATTCGCTCAAGACTCGCGAATCCTCAATAGATAACAGTGCAATGATGTCATAGTCACCCAAAGATTTGTAGACGGCAGCCACTTCTGGCATATTCCCGATCGCTTTTGCAATCTCTGATTCAGCTCCTGGTTCCACTTTTACTCCGAGGATTTCATGCACATCCTCAAAACATTTGGCTACGAAGCCCAATTCGGTCACCTCACTCCGTATGACCCCATATCTTTATAAAACTTTCTCCTCTCTTTTAAAAACAGTATTTACGTGGGTAAATAGCGTTATTTACATACGTAATCTATGAATCTGAAAGATTTCTTCAAAGCAGTCAAGAACATTTCATTGTGATTATAATCCATGTGTTAATGACTCCCTTAATTATCAAAGACCTGTTACAAGAATTCTAGATAAATCTATGAAAATAGATCATCGGAGATACTGGAGCAGAATACATGTGATTCAGCTGAAATTTGTTCCTTTGCCAGCCTTCCAAGAGGCCATAAATGCTGACTCGATATGGTTCTTCTTTGCATTACTCTTTGTATCACTCTGAATACTATCTTCTCACATAGAATACCACAGCTTCAACCATGCATATCACGAGCAATACCAGTGCGACAACTTCAAAGAACTCCTTCTTCAACCTTTCTTCCCTCAGCTGAGATTCCAGTTCTGATATCCTTCCTTTTTCACCATTGTACCTGTTCACTGCATCAAGCAGCTGCCGGGCATTGTACTCAAGCATCTTGGAAACTGTATCCGTCTCTGGTACTGCGCCAGGAAAATTGGTCAAGACTACGTGATACGCGTCGATCTGTGCTGCAATTTCAGATCCCAATTCTGTTCCACTCTGCAGATTATCGATCACCAGAACAGCTCCTTCTCTCCTACCTGTAGCAATGAGATCATTGACATCCTTTATTGACAACGTCTCTGGAGGGGCATAGCTGGAAGCCACATCAAATCCCATCCATTCTACGAAGGACTTCTGCCAATCCATGCACAATACAGTGATTGTATCTACTTTCAGCTCCTGTGCTTCTTTTTTCATGGCATCTGCCATAATGTTGATCTCTTCAACTGCTGCCTCTGCATTTTTCGTGTAGGAATTAGCATGTTCTGGATCTATTTGCGAAAGAGCATTTCTGATGACTGCTATCTTCTCTACAGCTGAATCTGGGGTATTCCAGGGGCCCTGTACTAACACCTTCTCTACTGTTTCATTCTGGGAAGCCTTGATCAAATCCTCGAGCCAGGGTTCCACACCATGGTACAGTACGAGAGAAGCCTGACTTATTTCTGTTATGTGGGATGGACGCACATCAAAATGGGAGGGACATACTCCTGGCTGCACCAGTGAGATGACATCCACGTTCTCCTTACCCACTGCTTCTGCTAACGTTTCGAGAGCAGTAGTGGTGCAGACCACGATTATGGGGTTATCCTCTGCATTCATGAGTGGCAGAAAGAGGATACTCATCAATGCACAAGCTATTAGGGTTTTCATATTTTCACCTCAGTAGCACGAATTTATTTTTTGTGTTACTGCATTCTTCCTTAAATATCTTTCGGCTTTCTTTCTTCTTCTAGAATTCTGTTACACGTGTAACAAAATCTGCTGCATCGACGCAATAATTTTTTGTCTGCATCGCAGCAGCGCGCAGTTGAAACTGTCTCTCCAATTGTCTTGAGAATGTCCCAGATATAGAAAAGGCAAAAAGAAAGAAAAAAGAAGTAAAGTAAACAACTAAGGTAAATAGGGGCCTCCTCTCCAGGACGCCAGAACCAGTATAAGCAATTCAATCACGAATCGCTTTAGTCCGGGTTGAGCTCTCCTCTTTCTCATCTTCACACCTCCCTAACAGAGAGGCAGCATCTTCAGCTCAACCTGTTATCCCAGTACTGAAGACACCTGTCTCTCATCCTTTTCCTCGTAATATACTCTGTTGAAGCCCTTATAAGAGTTCTCTTCCACATTTTTGTAACATAACTTCATTGTGACTCCCGATAAGGAAACCCACAAGAAAGAATCTCAATACTGTAAAATCTCTCAAAAAAAACTAAAATTTTCAATATGACTGGAAATTCTCGCAGTCAAGAATAGAAAGGTGAACCAAAAGCTTCTAGATGCTTCTGACTTTTCTACTAGTCACCATACTGTTTAGGGGCTTTCCCCTTTTTCTCTACAATTTTCGGGGAAGAAGGTCCTTTCTCATCAGTAATTTTCAAGAGCTCTATCCCAAAGAGCCATTCATCACCAAAGTCAAACAAGTACACGAAGCGCTGCCCGGGCTGCAACCCTAATTCACAAATTTGAACCTTGTCAGCATAGGGACCCTCATCATTTCCTGGTCCCCAGATACTGTTTCTGGACCAGGGTATTCCATCCATGAAAAAGCCGTACAAATGGTCTTTGTCAAAGTCGAAAGCATCCTGGATACTGTCATGGAGATCATCAAGCGTATGCTCACCAGATAAAAGAAGAGTGCGCCACACAAACCTGCTCGAGAAGACTTTGAACAGGAAAGTGCTCTCGTGACCTCTTTTTCTGGGAAGGGTTTTCTGAAGTGTGCCAAACAATCTCTGAAACGGCTTACAGAACGGTTCATGTCCTTTCTGGCTTTCTAATCCCGAGAGGAGGATATATTCTCCTGTCCGTTCCCTGATGTAGGGGAGATTCCACTGTTCTAGATTCCGTTCACTGCAGAGAATAGGGAGAAGAGCACTGCCAAAATCTGTCACTGTCACTGAAGCTGCAGGGTGGAATCGTCTTCCTTTCGTTTTGGTCTCCTGTTTTTCGAAGGTAACTTCAACGAGACCAAAGCATGAGAGATACTGGAGAAAAAGAGTCTTGCTGAAAGAGATATCAAGCATTTCGAGATCATCCATGGAAACAGATTTCCCTGGCCGTACCTTTGACAGATACTCGAGTAGAGATTGCGCATCTGGGATGAGAAGCAGAGAAGTGGGTTCTCCCAACAGTTCAGACCAGTCCAAGTCTACCCACAAGGTTTCTAGTAAGAAAAAGTACTTCTCAGCAGGATTCAGTTGTTCGTATTCAGTGAGTTTTTCTGTTTCCTGAAGTTTCAGCTGACGGGTTTTCAAAAAGAGAGCGCCTCCAAGAGCGATGGAGTAGAACAGGTACAGGTGGGGATAGAAAATCAGGAGAGTCTTGGGCGTGCTCTCCGGATCAGGATGGCTCATTAATTGTTCAATTTCATAGAGAGCTTCTCTGGTAAGTGCATGATCTTTTCTCACCAGAGAGGGTTTATTCTTCTTTAAATAGCCAGTAAAGGCATTGAAGTCCTTGACAAGTGTTACTGGCTCAGTTTCTGTTATATTCAGGGTCTCATTTGAAGACATGATCTCACCTGTCTTGCTATGGGCTGCAAGTTAAAAAGGTTACTGGAACGATGAGATGCCAATTACTGACATTTAGATGTTACACGTGTAACATCTCTATCTCAGAAGGGTGAATTTCCTTATGTACTCTTCCATATGGTAGTAACCTCATGCTAGTCAGCTTAGTCCTCTCATTTGTTACACCTGTAACAATTTGTTGGTTCTGGGCGAAAGACTTTTAAGCACAGAATTACAGAGATTGTAAGGGAACCTTCCAGGGAGTCTTTCTGATTCCTCCAAGACTACTCCCGAATGGAGTGGATACCAAAGTGAGGTGATAGAAATGAAGAAATTTGGAGAAAAATTCGAAAAATATGAGCCCATTGAAGTTGAAAACGTGTCGATTCCTGATGTAGATCGTGATAAGGAAGTATCAGGTGATGAAGCATTCAAATTGATCAGAATAAAAGGAGGTCCTGCTTCCGAATTAGAAAAAGAGCTGGAAAAGGAAATGAACAGACCAATAATAGAAATTGCTCCCACTGCCAATGCCTATCAGATCCTGCCCGATCAGGAGAATCTAACAGACTACATGAAAAAGACTTTTTCCTGGTTCAACTACTACTTGGTGGAATTTGGACTGAATGCAATGGTGGGCAGAGAATTCAAAGTTCCTGAGCTTCGTCTCAATATTGTATTGAAATGTGATAAAAAAGAGACAGATGTCGTAGCATATGATATTGCACCGAAGAATGAAATTAGCTACACCAAACTCTTGAGTGGCAATGTCAAGATAAACCTGGGAGTGACATCTTTCTTGAAACTTGTTCCCATGCCACTGGGTGAAATAATCCCGGATTTGCTCAGCATTGACATCAATCCGTGGGAATTTGAATGGGGTATCAAGAAGTGCAGCATTGATGCATGTGGGGAAAGTGACTGCAATGTCTCCTGGAGACTCTATGATACAGATGTGGTCCAGAAATTCAATCCTGTCATAATCATCAAAGCTAAAAAAGAGGTCAGCAGTATCTCTGCAGGTGCGAGGTGCATATATAAGCTGAAAGCTGGCTCGAGTGCTATTGCGCCAAAAATAGAATCAAAAGAAAAGGAAATTCCAGTCTGGCCGCTGTAGCTGAACAGAGAATTTTCAAAGAAATAGATTGAATCTTTAAAACGTATGCTTCGATAGCTTCTTCTTCAGCTTCAAAGCTTCTTCTTCAGCTTCTTTCACTCTCAATTTGTTTCCAGTTTTTCTCCATAGGTTTGCTGCCTTCTCGTAGTAGTCTCCAGCTTTTTCCGGTCTGTCAGTTACTTTCGCCATGTAACCTGCTTTCTCATAGGTTTGTGCAGCCTTTTCCTCAGCTTCTCGTGCCCTGGATTCATTTCCATTCCTTCTCCACTGGTTTGCTGCCTTCTCAAGATATTCTGCAGCTTTCTCGAATTCACCCTTTTTCTGTGCTGAGATGCTTGTCTCCTCGTATGCTTCAGCAGCCATTTCTTCAGTTTCTCTCGCCTTTTCCAGGATCCCTTTTCGTCTCCACAGTTCTGCAGACTCTGTATAGAGTTCCACAGCCTTGTCCACTCTGCCAATTCTCTGCCACAACTCTGCTGCTTTCCCATAGAATTCTGCACTCTTCTGCAATTCGCCAATTTTCTGGGTAAAAATACTTATTTCCTCGTACGTTTGTGCAGCCTTCTCCTCAGCTTCTACAGCTCTCAATACGTTTCCCAGCCT
>CAZFAR010000014.1:0-19147 GCA_964516825.1 uncultured Thermococci archaeon | reverse complement strand
CTAATTCTCTCACCTGCAAAAGCTTTTCAAAGAAAGCTCTTCCCACGATAGGTTCCCCTTCACAGGGAAGGGTATTCAGCCACTCAACATAATGAGAGAGCGCATCTGCAGTCCTGGCTGACGCTTCATCCAGCTCAGAAGTGTCAAGTCCCTTTTGCTGTGCAGCATATGATATGATTTGAAAGAATAGTGGAAGAGCAATGCAGCCCTCTACTGCTATATCCCGCCACAATGCGACTGGTTTTTCAATTCTCGTTTTGAATTCTTCTATAAACTGGGGGCACCTGGCCAGCCTGCCCACAATGGAACGTAATCGTTTCTCAAAGGGAGCAAACTCCCTGGAGAATAAAGGCATGAGAGCAAATCCAATGATATCTGCTAGATCTGGATCTTTCTCCCACTGGCGAATCTCTCCTTCTTTTAGGAGGTGATACTTCAATATTGAAATCATGAGATTTCGATCAATCTGTCTGTCTGGTAAGAGAGCCTCCTTTTGTATGTGCTGGAATTCTGAAAGGTATTTTTCTATGGACCCTATGAATCTGAGGTGGGATTCCTTCGTTCCTGAAGGCATCTGGGTATCATACTGGTGAAGTCCGAGAATAGTGGCCAGATCTGGTCTGAATTCCATCAAAGAAGAGAATACTTCGTGAACTAAAGCATCAAATTCATCGTTCATGGGGTTGTCTATCAATATGGGTATAAAAATGTTGAGGAAAGCATGCTTTGTTACACGTGTAACATGCAGGTTTCTGATCCATACAATTATAGGAGTGAACATTATTTCTATACCATGATTTCGAGTTCTCTCACTAAAACTGGAACTGCGGAAATCCCTCCTTCTCCCTTCCACTGCTCTTTACCCACATTTTCCACATTCATCAAGCAGTCAAACACATTCCCATGGATCATCACCCCAGTCACTGGATGTTTTATCTCTCCATGTTCAATGTAGAAGCTGTGTTCCATTACCCCATTGAATAATCCACTGAAAGGATCGATATCTCCCGAGAAATCACCCATCATGATCCCTTTTCTGACATCAGAGATGAGTTCATCTATGGATGCATTTCCCCCTTCTAAAACCAAATTGGTGATACCTACCGTGGGCTCTGATACTGCTTTTCGAACTGCATTCCCTGTAGACGTCAACCCGTGGATGTTGGCAGTATATTCAGAATGAAGAAGGCCTGAAAGGATCCCTTTTCTTAATAGATCAGTTTTCTGAGTGGGATTTCCTTCACCATCTACGGGAGAGGTACGTATTCCACCTGGGAGTGTTCCATCATCATACACTGTAATCAATTCAGACGCTACCTCTTCATCGAATCTGGTGGCAAACCCTGTCCTTCCTGCTGTCTGTGCATTCACACAGTAAGTGAGAGGAGTCATAAATATGTCTTCCACAGGCTCTCCCAAAAAGATGACGTCCCCTGTAAAAGAGGAGTCAAGGGATTTGGGCCTGCTCATGATTTTCGCCCTTTCCACTGTTTCTTCAGCCAGTGCAGCAATATCTATGTCATGCATCCTGGAACAGTGGACACCCCAGGTGCTTTCCGATTCCCCACATCTGACTACAAAATGAACTTTGAGGAGGGTTGATTGATATTCATGAGATATTCCGTGAGAATTACTGACAGAAAACGTTTTTACTGTGCAGGATATTCTCCCTGTGTCAATGGTTATTCCTGGCTGATGTCCAATATCGAGCATGACTGATGCACCTTCTGCTAGTTCTTCAACTGTTAATGCTTCGAGCTTTTCATCACGGATCCCTAGGACTGGTGTTATCCCTCTGGGATAGGGAAGATGGCTCCAGTCAGGATCTGGTGCAGCATTTCGTGCCAGTAAAAGAGAAGTCTTCTCAATAGTTTCCAAAGAACCTGGCAGCGTACCTGCAACAAATCCTCTTTTCTTTCCCAGGAGGGTCCTTATCCCAAAAGTGATGTTCCTTTTCCTCCTCTTTCCATGGATGAATCCTCTCTCAATAGTAATTATGGTCTCTGTTGTGTCTTCGATGCAGGCTTCACATTCCGTTGCTGCATTCTCTAAATCTCTTACTATGGTATCGCACAGTTCTCTATTCATAGAATTCCCCCTATCATTACTTCTGTTGATATGTTGGGTCCGCCATTTCCCACAAAAGCGCTTTCTCCCTTACCGCACATGGCAGGCCGCAGAATCCAGGTTTTCCTGTCACCCACAGAACATGAAGTGAAGGCCTCCAGAGCATTTCCCGATATACAGGGTCCCAGGAAATACTCTTCAGTGAGTTCTCCGTGTTCAATTTTCTGGGCAATGGATGTGACAAACATGAACTGACCATTTCGATCTGCACTTCCTCCCTCATCTCCTGAGAGGTAGAATCCATTTTTTACCTGTTCAAGCAGTTCTTCCAATGAATAGTCCTGGGGGAGCAAGTATGTATTGGTCATTCTCACATTCGGCTCTCTTGAAAAAAGCCAGGCCCTAGCATTGCCAGTAGAATTTGTTTTGGAGCGGTATGCTGTCTCTCTGGAGTGCAGATAACTTCTCAATACACCTTTATCGAGCAGTACAGTCTCTTGGCTTGGAATGCCTTCATCATCAAATCCAATGGTGCCAAATCCTTGAGGAAATTTCCCGTCATCTACAATAGAAATGCAGGAGGCAGCAACTTTCTCACCTATTTTATCAGAAAGGAAGGATTTGCACTGAGCAACATCAGCTTCTGCTGCATGGCCTACAGCCTCATGGACCAGTAGTCCTACTACCTCACCAGATAAGACTACTGGTGTCTTTCCAGCAGGGGGAAGAGAAGCGTAGAGTTTTCTGGAGACTCTCTGAGCCAGATCAAAGGCTGCGTCTCCTAGGTATCCTTTCTCAAAAAAGGCTAGGCCATACTCTCCACCGACAGTTTCTGTTCCTTGTGAGATGTTTCCTCCTTCCTTGGCAACGATATTAACGGTGCCCATGATTCGGGGCTCAATCTGATGAATTTCTGTACCTTCTGATGTGATCAGAATTTTTTCATCATTAACTGCAAGGATGCCCACTTTAGTGGATACATTGTGAGGAACTGTCTTGCAGGCGTGATCAGCTTCTCTTATCAGCTCAAAAAGTCTTTCAGCATCCGAGACAGTTACTGGATCAATTCTGGGATTCCATTCATCACGGATTGAAGGAGCATCTGCAATCTCGATGGGTTCTCCGTACTGGGAGAGGCGGGCAAGCCTTTCTGAGGTTTTCACAATATCTGCTGCATCCTTTACATCAGTAGTTGAGCAGAATCCCCAAGATCCCTTCACCAGGCTCCTGCAGCCAGCACCCTCAAATGTAGTCTGATGGAGTGTTTTTGGCACACCATCCACCAGGGTAGTTTGAATCTGCTCCCTTTTCATCCACCTCAAAATGGTCAGATCAGCTGTAGAATTCTGGAGAGCTTTCTCCAGTGCGGGTGGAATGTCCATGAAGAGGTTTTTCTTACCTGCTAATATAGCTTTTGTCGGTGAGAATATAGTATCGGGCAGTCCAGGGGGATTGAACACGTGTGACTATTCAAGAACGCCAACAGCCTGATAGAGCAGAGGAATGCTCAAAATGGCAACTCACTTACTTGAGACACAAGCTAGATCGCCAACTCTACCTGAGTCGGCTCAGTCACAAAGCTGTAGCACGTGATAACGGATGGGACCTTGAGAACAGCCTCACCCTCGTAGATCGCTCGCATTCTCTCAAAGGCCTCACTGCCAGCTTGGGTCAATGTCGCAACTTCGTCCAGGAGCGTAAGCTGCTCCTTGCTGGGTTCAGGTTCAGGAGCAGTCAGATCTCCCCAGGAATCCCAGAGCAGCAGCTCCATTCTGTTCAGGAACGCCAGATCCAGTACCAGATTCTTACGGATAAACCAAGAGCCTTTCAAGAACGAGTCAGGAAGTTCTCCAAAACTATCCGGATCTGCTTTGTGGGCGCGGCACATCTGCCAAGCTAATCCTGCAACAATGAATTGGCCGCGTGGGATGTCTGTCGGATCGAACTGGATGTTGTTCAGGGTGATAATCAGCTCATCCTGTTCTGGATCGACGAGACGCCACCTTTTCTCATTTGAATCCCAATATTCTGCAACTATGTGACAGACGATGAAATTGGGGCCAAAGTCTCGAATGTAAGGAGCAAACCCAACGCGAGCCCGTGCAGGAATGCCCCGATGGCGCTCCACAGCACAGAACAGTACCACAAAATCGCGGCAGCAGCCCACGAAACGCTTTTCCGGTGGACGCGGCTCGGACAAGGGGCGATCATCCAATTCGACAATCCGGGCAAGCATTTTCTCGACGTAACGGGTATCAACTTCTCGACGTCTGTCCTCCGGAATTGTGTACCCATACAGTTCCTCCGCGTCAATTGGGAAGATCAGGCCCTGCAAAGCCCGACAGATGCCAGAAATGTCCTGGGGTAGGTCATCAAAGAGATAAGCATATTTCTTGGGATCAGTTATTGGACTTTGCTGCACATAATATTCGGATGGATTCATTCTTCACCTCCATAATTGGGTAAGAGCTGCTTACCGGCACCAGCATAACTCGTACTAGGTTATGCAAGACCCACTCTGCTACAAGACTAATACATGCAACCGCGCCGATACGACACGAGCTGATAGGGTTGATTTTGCTGTGGTGGACGGTGCCGCTGCATTCTAGTACTACATTAGTTTCCACCTTTTGCCTTTATAAGCTTTTCAGTCGCTATTTTTCAAATAAATATATCAAAATACATCAAATATAGTGTTTAACAAGAAAAATGAACAGCACCGCAGTTGTGAGAAAACCTTTATAAATAATGAATATATATTCATAATATGGTGAGACCAAGGCAGTGCAGACGGGTCCGGTTTGGACCAAGGTGCACCTATTTCAAACCTAGAGGCATAGGAATTCAGTTCCTGGAAGAGGTAGCAATGACAGTGGATGAACTGGAAGCTGTTCGGCTCGTAGATCTAGAAGGTAAAGAACAAACTGAAGCAGCTGAGATCATGGATATTTCCCAGCCCACGCTCCACAGAACATTGAAAGAAGCCCGAAAAAAGATTGCAGACGCCCTGGTCTCCGGAAAAGCCCTCCGCATAGGAGGAGGTGAATACATTATGATGCAGAGGAAATTCAAGTGCTATGACTGTGGCCATGAATGGCAGCTTCCCTACGGAACAGGGAGGCCCCAGACCTGCCCTGAATGTGGATCACAGAATCTGCACAGAGCTCCCGAAGATCGAGGATATGCACGAAGAGGAAAAAGAGGTCCACAGAGAGGACCTTCCTTCTAGAGGAGAAGCGATTACATGAAAGGAAAACCGTCTGATGAGAAGATTCAAGAAAATCTGAAAGATGTCAGCCATACACTGGTAGTCATGAGTGGAAAAGGCGGAGTGGGAAAGAGTACAATTGCAGCAAATCTGGCTTTTGCCTTTTCTCTGAAAGGAAAATCTGTGGGATTACTCGACTCAGATATTCACGGTCCTTCCCTTCCGAAATTGCTGGGTATCGAGAAAGCAGTTCCTGAAGCCTCAAAAGAGGGAATCTACCCCATAGTTATTCCTCCTCACGTGAAGGTCATGTCCATGGCTTTTCTCCTACCAAGCACAGATTCACCAGTGATATGGAGAGGGCCTGTAAAAATCAAGGTAATAAAAGACTTTCTGGGACAGGTCAAATGGGGAAGTCTCGACTACTTGATCATCGACTTGCCACCAGGAACTGGAGATGAACCCCTGAGTATTGGACAGTTAATCCCCAGCTGTGATGGGGTCATCGTCGTGACCACTCCCCAGGATGTTGCACTACTTTCAGTGAGAAAGTCCATTACATTTGCCAGAACACTGAACATGCCTATCCTGGGAATCGTTGAAAACATGAGTGGATTCGTATGTCCGCATTGTTCAAAAAAAGTGGACATATTCGGGTCAGGAGGCGGGGAGAAAGCAGCAGCAGAGTTAAAAATTCCATTTCTGGGGAAGATACCTCTGGATATGAAAATTGTGGAAAGCGGTGATGAAGGAAAGCCCTTTGTGCTTCATCAGAAGGAGAATGCATCTTCACAGGCTTTCTATGACATTGTAAGACGCATTGAAAAGGCAGTAGAAGCCGATATAGAGTGCAGGAGGTGATTTCATGAAGGTTGCTGTTCCTGCTCGAGATCAGAATATGGAAGGGCAGCCTCATTTTGGTAGAGCTTCCATGTTTCCCCTATCCGTCTCCTAGCTTTGTTACACGTGTAACATTGCATAGAACACATGCTTTAAAAGCGATATGATTGCTCATTCATGTTTTTCAAAAGAAAATAGGACCAATTCTCTTTCAAGATTGTGCTGATCCAGTAAACTAACTCCAGTAATTTCTTACCTCTTACCTCGCACAGTAGAGTACAAAAGATTTAAATAAACCTGCATGCACGAAAAAGAGGTGATAACATAGACAATGTCATCCAGACCTGTAATCTGATAAAGAATTTTGGAAAGCTCACTGCAGTCAATGAATTCAATCTAAATGTCTCAAGAGGTGAAATATACGGATTGTTAGGTCCGAATGGAGCTGGGAAAACAACAGTAATCAGAATATTGTCAAGCCTTCTAATACCAACATCTGGTGAGGCTTACGTTCTCGGAAAAAAGGTCCCCGACAAGAGTATTGCATCCTCAATTGGGTACATGCCTCAGGAGACTGCATTGGATCTGGGATTGACAGTCCATCAGCTCATGGGATTCTATGGTGAAATATTTGGGCTTCCCAGAAATACAATAAGAGAGAGGGAAAAATCCTTACTGACCTTTGTGGACCTCGCAGACTGGAAAGATACTCTCATCGCAAAATTGAGCAGTGGAATGAAGCACAGGATCTCTTTGGCCTGCGCCCTCATGCATGAGCCCGACCTCCTTTTTCTGGATGAGCCTACCGTAGGCGTGGATCCTGAGTTGAGGTTTACTTTCTGGAATCACTTTCATGAGCTCAAGAAAAGGGGGACTACCATTTTAATTACAACACACTACATGGATGAGGCAAGACGCTGCGACAGAATTGGATTCATGCGAAGAGGTAATCTCATTGCAGAAGGAAAACCCACTGAACTCCTTGAAAAGGCTGGAACAGATTCGCTTGAGGATGCTTTCATGGAATTCTCCAGAAGGTGGTAGAATGAAGCTCTATAGATGTTTGGCAGTCATGAAAAGAGTATTCAGGGATCTGATAAATGACAAGCGTACACCTGTATTGATGTTTGTAGCTCCCCTTCTTGCAATGTTTGTCTTCGGGCTTGCATTCAGTGGAGAGGTAAGAAATGTGTCTGTCCTTATTGTGAACAGAGATGAAGGGTTTGTGACGAATACTATTCGCGTTTCATTATCAGAAGAGATCATTTCCCATCTGGATGCAGAAACACTTGTCATAACAGTTGTGGATGACAAGAATGAGGCTCTACAAGAGATAGAAAATGGTGAAGCAGTGGCAGCAATTGTCTTTCCGGAACATCTAACTACTGACTTCATACAGGGCACCTCTCCAATCTTAGAGGGTGCAGCCATCGAAGTCATCATAGATAAGAGTAATGTCAACGTGGCAAGTACAGTAATCAAAGCTGTGAACAGTGCTGTCTTTGATACTGTAAAGGAAATGGGAAAAGGAACACCTATCACTGTCAAGGAAGATCCCGTATATGGGGAGAATGCAACCTTCATGGACTACTTCGTTCCAGGGATCCTGTCATTCACCACCTATTTACTGACAGTATTACTTACCCTAATAGCATTTGTCGGTGAGCGCATATCAGGTACTTTGGATCGCTTGCTCGCGACTCCTTTGAAAGAGAGTGAGATTGTCGCAGGATATGCTGCAGCATTCGGTATTCTGGGCACAATGCAGTCTGCATTCCTCTTGACTGTTGGCATTTTAGTATTTGGCATTACTATAGTGGGGAATGTGGCGCTTGCTTTTGTCGTGATCGCACTTTTAGCCATTGTTAGTCAGTCTTTGGGCATACTGCTCTCCAGCCTGGCAAAGAGGGAGGTGCAGGCTATTCAATTCTTACCCTTAGTGGTGCTGCCTGCGTTTCTGCTTTCAGGTATCTTTTGGCCTGTTGAGGCAATTCCTTCATGGCTGAGGCCTGCATCGTACTTTGTGCCACCCACCTACGGAGTAGATGCATGTCGAGCTGTCCTGTTGAGAGGCTGGGGCCTGGACAAGATATGGGGAGATCTTGCAGCTTTGATCCTTTTTGCATCTTTTTTCCTGATTATGGCAACCTGGTCACTGAAAAGAAGGGGATGACAAATCAAATTTCTTGAACAGAACATTTCTGCTGACTCCGATGACCTGTTTGTTACACGTGTAACAAATGAGACATGTAGTAAAGCCTTTTATTGCATTATTCTATGATGAGTCATGGAGTATGATTATCCTCACATTGCAAGAGAGATGGCCGATCTAGTTGAAAAGAGAATTACACCCATTCTCGGAACTTTCAAAGCACAGGAAACTGAAGAGAAAAGTCAGACCAAGTACATTGATAGAGTGGCAGAAGACGCAGTCATTCAGTATCTGAAAGAAAACCACATAAAATGCCAGTTGGTAACAGAAGAGTCAGGTGTTCTGGGCGAGGGCGATCTCTTAATAATTCTGGATCCTTTAGATGGTACAGTCAATGCATTATCAGGAATTCCCTTTTATTCAGTATCTTTAGCTTTCTGGGGGGAAAGAAAATACGGATTCGTAAGGAATCTTTGTACCCGTGATGGCTATGAAGCTTTCGAAAATGGTATTCCTTTGAAGAATGGGAAGCAGATTTACCCAGATTGTCAGCAATCTGTTGGTTCAGCGTATTTTGGCAAAGGATTCCAGAAAGTATTTCCGTTCATTAATACGTGGAGATGCTTTGGTTCTCTCGCTCTGGAGCTATGCTACGTGGCTGAGGGGAATCTTAAAGCTCTGGTAGATCTGAGAGAGAAAGCGCGAATCGTGGACATTGCAGGAGCACAGATTATAGCAGAAGCTTCTGGAGTCAAAGTGACGAATGAGAAAGGAGAATCTTCATTTTTTGAGGGATTTCTTACTGAGGAGGGAGACTTCAAGGGAGAAAGCCTTGTATGTGCACTTCCAGCACTTCATAGAATGATGCTGGATGCTTTGCAGTGAACAAGAGACGCTGAGAACGTGAAAACAGATCTGACTCTTGCTTTCTATTTTGAGGATTGAGAGCTTCTCACCGCAAGAGCATCGATTTCTACCAGGTAGTCCTTCACCAGATTGGTCTCTACACAGACTCTGGCAGGTCGATGATCTGAAAAGAATTCGGAATAGACCTCGTTCATTCTGGAAAAATCAGTAATATCTTTCAGGTACACAGTAACCTTTACAACATCTTTTAGGGTTGCTCCAGCTTGCTTTATAATAGCTTCAATATTCTTCAGAGTCTGCTCTGTCTCACTTTTTATACCACCATCCACTTTCGTACCAGTTCTGGGATCAATTCCCAGCTGTCCAGAAACAAAGATTATGCCATTTGCTTCTACTCCCTGGGAATATGGCCCTACTGGTTTGGGAGCATCATCTGATTGAATGATCTTCATGATACTACCTCCTTCACGTTTGTTAGAGCATAGTCAATGTCTTCTTCTGATATCATGCGGTGTGTTACCATTCTAACATGGTTTTCATCTCTTGGGAGGCATTTGACTCCTCTTTTCTCTAAGGCTTCTATGAATCTTTGTGATCCTCCTAGTTGAGATACATCGAAGATGACAATATTGGTCTGAACAGTATCCATATCTATGGTGATACCCTCTAATTCAGAGAGCCCTTCTGCCAATTTTCTTGCATTTCTGTGATCATCTTTCAGCCGGTCGATCATTTTCTCCAAAGCTACAATACCGCATGCTGCCAGGATTCCTGCCTGTCTCATGCCGCCTCCCAGCATTTTCCGGACTTTTCTTGCCTTTTGGATGAACTCTTCAGATCCGCAAACCATGGAGCCTACAGGGGCACTCAATCCCTTGGATAAGCAGAACATGACAGAATCGAATTCCCTGGTAATGTTTCTGACATCAGTATCCAGGGCTACAGCTGCGTTAAAGACACGGGCACCATCCAGATGCATCTTTATGCCTCTGGGTTTTACGACATCAGCTACAGCTTTAATCTGTTCAGGAGTGATAACAGTACCACCTGCATTGTTGTGCGTATTCTCCAGACATACCAACCTGGTCCTGGGAAAGTGGATATTATCTCCCCGGATAGCTTTTTTCACGTCATCTGGATGCAGTACACCTTTTGTACCTGGAATGGGATGGGCCATGAGCCCGCCTAAGGCTGCCATTGCTCCTACTTCGTACAAGTAGGTATGGGACTGGGCTTCCACGATGACTTCATCTCCACGCTCAGTGTGGCTGAGGAGACATACCACATTGGCCTGGGTGCCGCTGGTGACGAAGAGGGCTTTTTCTTTTCCTATCTTTTCTGCTGCCAGACTTTCCAGTCTGTTCACAGTAGGATCTTCCTGAAAGACGTCATCTCCTAGTTTTGCCTCTTGGATAGCTTTCATCATTTCTTCAGTAGGTAATGTAAAGGTGTCACTTCTTAAATCTACAATTCTCATAGGATGATTTCTGAAGACTCAGATAAAAGACTTGCGGCCCTCGAAAAGTGAAGGGAATATCGGAAAAGCGTATATGTCTTTCGCATAAACGTTATCAGTTTTCCGAGACTTGAAAATTTGTGTCCACAGGAAATAGGGAAAAGATCTAATGACAGCCTTTTGGATGATTTCCAATCAAATGCAGTAAGGCTTATAAGGGTAAAAAGGAGAAAAATACTATGAATGAAAAAGCAATTTCTGATAGAATCAAAAATATCGTACTCTTAATGTACTTGGTCCGGAAAACTAATGAAAAATTCGTGATGGAAGATAACCTCAAAGTTCAGAAGTTGGTCTTTCTTTCTCAAAAGAAACTCATAGCTGAGAAGATGAACGGTTTCACCTATCTTTTCCTTAGATGGCTCAAAGGACCTTTTAGCGGGGATCTGAACAATGACATTGTGCTTCTTAAGCAGATGAAACTTTTGAGATGGGGAGATGATAGAATTGAGTTAACAGAAGAGGGGAAGCATATTCTCGAAAGTCTACATGAAATAATGGAAAACAATAAAGGATTCTCAGATATAATTGATAACATAATTGAAGAATATGGTTCCTTATCTCCGGAGGAAATGAAAGAGAAAGTCTATCAAATGAAGATATTCGTCCCCAATGATAGAAAAGTTATGAAAATAGAAGAAATCCCTCCTAAAAGGCTCATACTCTTTGGTTTATCAAGGAAGAACACAAGAATCGAATTTAATATTGACGAAGAATGGCTGGACACTCTTGAGGTATTGCTCGATGATGAAGCTATTCAATTTCTTGAACGACTAAAGAATGGTGCAATAGAGGGTAATACCATTGAGTTCAGTCGAATATGAAGTTAAAGTGTTAGAAACTTTTGAGGAAAGCATGAACTGTTTCCCAAAGAAGGCTCAAGAAAGAATTTATAGAAAAATAAAAGAGATTCTTGTAAAATATCCTTATAGATACAATATGCTGAGGGGAATTTACCCTCTAAGGGGTATATCCCTTGTAGGGTTACGCAAATTTAAGACAGGGTTAGAAGGGCATAGGGGTGGAGTGTATGTATTGTATAGAATATGCAAAGAATGTAGAGAGAATGGCTATCATCAGAAGTCAGGTATTTGGTGCGAATTTTGTGATGACGGCAAAGAATATCGAATTGTATTGTTTCTTGCCCGTCCGAGAGAGTTAGATTATTAGTTCTTCTCACAGATTTCATCCAAAGAGATTTATGTGCTGATTCATTCTGATAAGAAGATACGTGGATCATCTAGGATCCGAAAACCTTGGGTAAGCGAGGAAGCATCAGATTGAGAGTATTCATGAATACTCACACTCAAACAAAAAACTTAAATGCTGCTAATTTGCATGGTTTCAATAGAAAGGTATCTCAACAAGGGACATAGACGGAAAGCGAATTTCAATTGAAATCAATACAGACCAAATACAGAGGAGGACTTCTATGTGCGAATGGTGTATGAAGCACGGAGCTGGCGGAAAATGGTACATGAACGCCAAGAACTATTCCGATGAGTTAGCGAAAGAGCTAGATGCAGAAGAGTATCTAACTGAGCAGTGGAGGAATTTTGAACAGGTTTTCATACGAAAGATTGCAGGATTCTCTTCCATTGGATTAGGATACAAGTTGAAGATGCCCTTGATTGGGAGAGTGATTCGCTGGAATGCTGAGAGAATGATCCACAATGAAAGCAAGAACAGGAACCCCATCAGAGCTGACGGTCACTTCGGACAGGTCATCCCTTTAGAGGATGCGCAGATCATCCTATCCGAATTAGCAGCAGAGCCAATCATTGAGAACTATTGCATGTGCCGCATGATGCAGAGAGGAGTGAAGGATGTATGCTGTATCAACTTCGGCGTTCTATCAGGTGTCATTGAGCAGCTCCCCCGGTTTGTCCCTGAAGGAAAACTACACCTGGATCGGGAGATTGCCATGGCCCGGCTGAAGGAGCATAATACCAGAGGATATGTGGCCACAGTCTGGTTTCAGCCTGTACCGTACATCAATGCAGTCTGTTCATGCGAGAGCCCTGAGTGCGGTGGACTCCGCCTGAGACGAGATTTTGGATTGAAAACAGTCTACAAGGCAGAATACGTGATACAGTTGGTCCCTGATAAGTGTCAGGGGTGCAAGTCCTGTGTCTCGATGTGCCAGTTTGGAGCTATCAGGTACATTCCTTCATTAAAACGAGTGATCATCGACTCTAATGCATGCTTTGGATGCGGTTTGTGTCGTCATGCATGTACGTACGATGCGCTAACGTTGATGCCACGGGAGGAGTTTCCTGGATTGAAGGGTAGATACTAGGTGAGCGCATGGGTAAAACAAAGATTACCATTGACTACTCCAAATGTGGGGAATCTGGTACTGTTGATCCTAGGGACTGCACAAAATGCTTGAAAGTCTGTGATCCAGCAGTTTTCCTGATGCACGAGCCCCTTAATGTAGAACAGGATGCTCATGATCCACAACTATGGCGAATAACCGCGGTATGGCTGTCATTGTGCACGCGCTGTCTGAAATGTGTTGAAGCATGTCCTGAAAAAGCTATTACAGTCTCCTGGTAGAATGGAAATGGAGAACAGGAAAGGTACTTAAGCATCTTTGTATTATTTAAATCATGAGATGGATAGTTGCTGATCCTGAAATTTGCCATGGAAAACCAATTTTTAAGGGAACAAGGATTCTCGTGAGCGATATACTTGAATTGGTTGCCGCCGGAGAGTCTTCTGAAAAAATAGTAGAAGAATACCCCTCTCTCAGCAAGGACATGATTAGAGAGGCTTTGGAATATTCGAGTAGAATCATGGGGGGAGAACACAATACAGATTGAAACTGAAATGAATATTAGCAAATCAGGAAAGATCCACTAGTCCAGATATTCGGCTGATTGACTTTTCTACACATCGATCTTCGATTGAAATTTTGAGAGCATTCTGGGGACAGACCTCAACACAACGACCACAACCTTTGCATTCATTACTGATGACAGCACGATTTCCACGCACAGCAATAGCATTGACAAAGCATGCTTCCGTACAGGTTCCACAGCCCACACAGGCATCACTCACTGCTATTACAACGCCCGGCATTCCTGTGATTTTGGCACTGATTTCGGGCGAGAGGTCGGGCAGCATCCTCCAGAGGCAGCAGCAGGGGCAGCAGTTACAGACAGTCAGCAGTCTGTTGCCCGGACTGACATTCAGCCATACTGCATCCAGCTTGTTTCTTCCAATCAAATGGACCAACCCTGATTCAAGGCACTTTCTCACATGTTCTCTTGCCTCCTCTTTGGTCACTCTGCGTCCTAATTCAGGGTTGATCTTCATAGCTGCTTCTCCCATGAAGAGACAGCCCAGTTCAATAGGGTAGTCTTTGCACTTGAGAGAATCACGGCAGATGCAGACATTCATGATCCAGTGATGGTTGGCCTTCTCAATGAAGTATTCCACCACTTTTGAAGGGAGTACAATACTACCCGGTGCACCAAGTGATTGGTCTATTTTCACTATTTCATCTCTCGGTAGGTAGATCATGTCGTCACCCTCAAAGAAAAGGTGGTCCATGATTTCCCTGATGATCGGTACTCTGCTTAGCCTGGCCAAAAAAAACCGGTGAGGAAATCCTCTCTTGATGAGGTCCACCAGCCACAATGATCTACTCATAGAATCACCGGTCTTGCACACCTGTCTGTGGGATTCATGAAATCGCTGTATCCTGAACATTTAAATTCTTAATGGGTCTCCCGCTACATATGTAGCATTGTTACACGTGTAACAGATGCAGAATACAGTGAATCAATAAGCTTCTAAAAGATGAACTGAAGCTTGAAGAAAGACTAAAAAGCTTATATAGGTGAAAAGGGGATTTCTTGTATGGAACTAACCCCAGGTATGCGCGATCTCACAGACTACTGCAAATCTCTGTACGAAAAGGCAGAAACAGTCATCCATAAATGGGGACACATCACACGAACCACGAGAGGTGCTGTGTGGTTTGTTCAGGTTTTCGGAGGAACTGAAAGAGAGCAGCAGTTAGCATACATTGCAGGAATTCTGCATGACATTGTGAGACCAATTACTGAAACTGCGTGCCATGCCCAGGCCAGTGCCGATAGAGCTTTAGAGATCATCAAGAATTACCCTGAATTTACTGATTCCGAAAAAATAAAGATATATGAAGCTGTCAGAGATCACAGAAACCCTGTTGCATGGAAGAGTCCACTCCATCAGAGCGTCTACCTGTCAGACAAGATATGCGAGCACATGGGAGCATACCTCGATTTTCGGGCTTGTGTGTGGGCAGGTGAGCTCTCACATTCTGATCTTCAGGGGCTAGAACCAATTGAAGCAATACTTGAGTACTATAAGAAAGCTTCTCAGAAGTTTCTGACTGGCAAATTTCCACATACTGTGAAAGAGCTGGTTAGCTATCAGACAAACTGGAACAGAAGATTTCTAGAAGCACTAAACAATGAGAGCTGGGCTTCAGAAATGGCAGAAAACCTGTTCTATTCAGGAAGAAAAAGGGAAGATTTTGAAGAGACACTTGCTGCCTTCACTCCGGAGGGAGATTTTCAGAGAGAATGGGCAAGAGAAATGAACGATTATATTTCCGGGAAGAAGTTTCAGCATTTCGAGCATTTGTTGAATCTGTCAATGGAAAAATACGAATAGTGAAGGCAAAGATCAAGAGAAAGATTACCTGATGACTGCAGCTCCATATCCCACGATGAAGCTCTTGTCTCTTGATACATCGTAGGAAGTTCTGTATTTCAATATTTGTGGATTTTTCAGTTCTAGTCTCTGACATGATATAATCATTGCAGAAATACACCCGTAACCACATGCTGTCGTCTTACCAGAAGCTTCATACACGATCTCTGGGGACATTTTTTCAATTCCTGAGAGAATCTGTCCATCTATCTTCTTCATCCACTGCAGCGGATCTTCCATTGTAGGCAGGAATCCGTATCCAGGTCCAAAGTGGGTCAAATCGCTGGAAGCCAGAATCCCCACCTTTTTGTCAGATGCAGCTTCTGCAATGGCAGTCCCCACCTCTTGAGCAGTTTCCTGATCCTGCATGCCCATGCAGATAGGAACGAATTTCTCTCCACCAATGTACTGGACAAAGGGAAGCTGAACTTCAATTGAATGCTCCCTGGAATGAGCAGTTGCATCATCATCAAGAATATCACACAGATTGAAGATGGATTTGGCGAGCGATTCATCCACTGGAATTGCACCCAAAGGTGTTTCCCAGCTCCCTGAGGTCATTATCACTACCCCTGAACCCAGTCCAGTGTGATTTGGTCCTAATACAACAAATGTTTCTGGGAGCTGTTTTCGGAATTCTGCAAAGGTGTATGCTGCTACCTGTCCTGAGTAGACGTATCCTGCATGAGGAGAGAGCCCGCCAATAGAAGAAGATGTCCCGGGTTTGGGTAATCCTTCGAGGTTATTAAAAAAAGAATCTAACAGCTCACGCACCCGTGCTTCACTGCCAGGGTAGAATGATCCAGCCACTACACTTCGTCTGATCATAGAACATGATGTACGGAAGAGCTTAAATAATTTTGGATAGAAGGGAAGGAAATTAATGAAAAATCATGAGAAAATATATTACTACGATAAAGTCCAAGAATTTCCAATAATCTCCTCAGGAGATCCTTTTTCATCATCTCTTTTTTCTGTATACGCCCATAGATATGAGTCCTCCATCTTCTCTGACAAGTGTCTCAAACTCGACAAGCTCCACCTTACCTGCAAGCTCAAGAGATAATAGAGCTTGGGCTATATCAGCTCTATCATAACCTTCTAAAGTCAAGCTTGATGCCTTCATTTTCCTGTGTCCGATCTTCGCTAATATCACTTCTTCGAGTTCTGTCATGCAACCTACCTCCAATCCTGTACCACCCTACTCTTTGGCTTCGAAATCCTCTACTGGTACAGGCATTTCAGAATCGTCCTTTATAGTACCATTAGCCTTGAGCATTTCCTTGGCCAGCAACCAGTAAACCAAAGTCAGTGCCTTCTTTCCCTTGTTGTTCGTGGGAATGACGATGTCCACATTAGTCAGCATGTTCTCTGAGTCGCACAGTGCAATTACAGGGATGCCGATTGCCGTGGCTTCCCTTAAGGCCTGGTAGTCTGCCCTGGGATCTGTCACGATCAAGACATCAGGCTCAAAGAAGTGCTCGCAGCTGGGATTGGTCAGCATCCCGGGAACGAACCTGCCTGAAATTGCCCGGGCTCCTGTCCACTTTGCAAACATCTCCACAGGTCTCATGCCGTACTGTCTGCTGGAAACGACCAGAATCTTGGGAGGATCGAACTTGGCCAGAAATCTTCCCACATTACCAATACGGATATCTGTGGTTTTTACATCCAGAACGTACAAACCATCCTGTCTCACTCTGTAGATGTACTTCTCCATTTGCTTGTTCTTCTGCTGAGTACCAATATGAATGCCTGACGCTAGATACTGATCCAGTGATGTAAGGAGGTCCTCATCCATAGTGTCACCTTTCATAATTATCAAATAGGAGTGGGGCCGCCGAGATTTGAACTCGGGTATCCAGCATTTTGGTCAGATCCAATGATCCCCAAGCTGAGAGGATGGGCCAAACTACCCTACGGCCCCATCAACCATGTGTTTCATACTTCAATACTTCATCCAGGAGATCTATGTGGGAAAGCAGCATTCGCCTGCAGCAGTACCGCTGCAATCCGAGATCATCCAGAACCTTTTTAGGAAGTTCTCCCTGAGCAATTCTTCGGGAGAATTCCTCCCACAAATGACCGACAGGCTTTCCACAGGTGAAGCAGCGCACAGGAATGATCATTGAATCACCTGTAGGATTTGGCCTTCTTGGCTCTGGGCCCCTTGCTGGATGCATTGGGCTTGTGCGGCTCTGTTCTCCGTGAATCTCCCTTCAGCATTGTCTTGTCATGATCCATATAGATTTCTCTCAAATCCATGTCCTGGGTCCACTTCACCAGTCCCCGTGCAATGGCAATTCTCACTGCATCTGCCTGCCCCATGGTACCGCCACCCTTGACATTCACTCTGATATCTACCTTGTCCACGATGTCACCTGCAAGAACCAAAGGCTCAGTAACCTTGAGCCGCGCCATTTCTGGCCTGTACAACGGTAAAGGGACGTGGTTTATTCTGATTCTTCCCTTTCCTTCTCTCAATACTGCTCTGGCCACAGCTTCTTTGCGTTTTCCTGTAGATTGTATGATCTTCACATTCTCACCCTGTATCCCAGAAACGTGGATATCTCCCCCACTTTCACATAGGGGGAGGTTCTCTCAAGGATATTATCTACGGGTACAGCTTCTCCCTTTTTATACTTTTCTGGCATGCCTCTAAAAACCCGCAGCTTTCTCAATGCTTCTCTGCCTCTGGCTTTCCTGAAGGGGAGCATGCCTCGCACTGCCCTTTTCACAATACCTTCTGGTGTTCTGGGAAAATTTGGCCCTTTTCGGGGGTTGGCAAGATCAGCTCTGTCTATTCTCTGCTTGTATCTTCTGAAGATGTACTCCTTCTTTCCTGTGATTACTGCCTTTTCTGCGTTCACAATGATGATCTCTTCTCCTTGAAGCAGTTTTTTTGCTGCAAAGGACGCCATCCTTCCCAGTATCAGATTTTCTGCATCGATGATCATGATATCACCCCATGAGTTTAATTCCAGTACCCTTGGGATTCTTTTTCAGTAGTTCCTCAATCGACAATGTTTTTCCTACTGCATCAATCCTTTCCCGGGCAGATTGCGAGAAAGCAAAAGCAGCCACAGTCACCTTATGATCAAGGACACCTGCACCCAGGACCTTTCCGGGGACCACGACAGTGTCTCCCTCTTTGGTATACCTGTTGATCCGTGAGAGATTGATTTCTGTTGTGCGTCTAGTAGGTCTTGATAATCTCTTGGATACAGCAATCCATAAAGGAACATCATGTGTGTACCCTTCTTGCCGCAACAAATCAATCAATGCTACTAAATTTGGATTCGTTTTCTTCAGGTTCTTTATGAAATCACCTCTGAACTCTGTCGCATTTCTGCTCGCTCAGATATCTTCCTCAGAATTGCTCTTTCTTTATAAAGGTTTGGGTTGTTGGGTTGTCAAACTTTCGGGGGATGAAAGTACTGGTTTGATGATTCGAAATAGAAAGCTATTCTTCTGTTGTCTGTCGGATATATTTTAGGACGTTCTAGATTATAAGCGTCCGAGACCAAGAGCCCCTTTGAAGAAGGAAGTAACTCCTGGGGAAAGAATAGAACGATCCATTTCAGAATTGAATATAATCTATGCTCTCTGGCCATTCTTTTGATGTAAACTGTATCGAACCATGTGACTCAGAGCCCGAATAGCTCTCTGAACACTTCTGTAACAGGGAAATCCTTGCTCTTCCAGCCTTTTCACTATTTCATACCCTTTTTCTCTGTCTCCCTCCACTGCTATCAGAATAGGCTTCTTTCCATAGAGCTTTTCCATGTCC